>CAZFFA010000174.1:0-6193 GCA_964517955.1 uncultured Jutongia sp.
CACAAATCTATTTTTTAAAATTTCGTCAATTTTTACAATGGTCTGAACAGTAACCGGCAGATTTTGCTTGCATGGATATTAAGAATTCTGTATAATTACTTTATTAGTTTTTTTTAGGAATAATATATAAAGAGGTTATACAAAAGTGCAGGCAACGGATAAATTATTAAAACCATTAACAGAAACAAAATATTTAAATGCGGATAATGTCAGCAGATATCGCTGTATTATGCGCATTTTTTTTGAAAATTATGAAAAACTGAAATACTGGCTTTATCAGGAAGAAGTATATGAAGAAATGATAAAAGATCCATTCTGGGCTGACTACAGGCTGGAGCAGTGCCAGCAGGACCTGACGATGCTTACAGAGTGGAAAAATTTAAATACCATACAGGATACAAGAAAAGTATCATCAATAGAAGAATTTAAAAATAAAAAATATAGATATCAGATGTCAGAATACAGCGTTGAGATAGAGCGTCTTGTGATACGCCTTGAAAACTTATTTGTTGAGGGGGCATCGCTTGAGCCGACTTTGCTTGAACGTATAAGAATAAATATAGAAAAATTTACAGAGATGGCAGAAAAAGATAAAAATGCTGTCTATACCTGGTGGAATGATCTTAACAATGATTTTGTAAGATTAAACCAGAATTATCAGGATTATATACGTGATCTCAATAGTGTAAAAGCAGAAGAGATGATGCACACGAAAGAATTTCTTGTATTTAAGGACAGACTGATTGAGTATCTTAGAAGCTTTATTAAGGGATTGCAGAGAAACGTCGGAGTTATAGAAGAATATCTCAGATTACAGGATAATAATATACGTGAAGCAATTTTTGATAAAATAGTTGATTATGAACTTTTAATCCCACGCATGGATGTAGAAGTTTCAGAAAAAAATATCAGACAAAAGATAGAAGGACGTTTTCAAAGCATTTATGACTGGTTTGTTGGAAATGAAGGACAGGAGAATGAAGCAGGCAAGCTTTTTGATGCGACCAATGAGATAATAAGAAAGATAACAAGATATGCAGCAAGACTTAGTGAAAAAAATGCACTTGGTGCAAATCGTAAGGAAGAATATAAAAAAGTCGCTGAACTTTTTATGAAATGCGAAAGTCTTGAAGAAGCACACAAAATGTCAGCAATGGTTTTTGGCATGGAAAGGCCATTTCATATATCAGGTGATAGTGTAAGAGAAACAGATAGCATGAATAAAGGTGTATATGAAGAAAAACCGTTCTGTATAGAATTAAAACCGAGAGTGCGTACATACAGGGAAAAGACAAGAAGAAGTTCGATAACAGAATCTACAGAGAAGAAGCTGGAAATGCGCCAGAAAATGTTACAGCAGCAGAAAGAAGAAATGCAGAAAATAAAGTTTCTTGAAAAAGATGGAATAATTGATTTTTCTGACCTGCCTGTTTTGGAACCAAGAATCAGGGAAATTCTTTTGAAGTGGATATCGGATGCAATGGAATCTGTGGATTTTTCAGCAAGAACAGATGACGGAAGGGCATACAGGCTTGATAAAAGCAATATGGATGAAAAATGTGTTGTTCGTTGCGAGGATGGCAATTTTACGATGCCAAAGATGAAAATAATATTTTAAAAGTCTACGGGGTGAGAAAGGAATAAAAGTTATTATGAGGGAATTGGAAACCTTATTGAACAGGCGGTGGATACTTAAGTCAGAAGATAGGGAATTGTATTATAAAATAAGGGATGCAGTTGGAGAGATAAGAAAGTATTCTACAGAGAAATTAGGATGTCAGATAACTGACAATTCATTGCTTATAAAAATGGAAAAGATACCTGTAATACCTGAGAGTTTTATGGGGATAAATGAATTTTCATCAAAGGAGGAATATGTTTATCTTTGTATTCTGCTTATGTTTCTTGAAGACAAAGATGCACAGGATCAGTTTATACTTTCACAACTGACGGAATATATGTCAGCAAGTATGTCTGGCGGGATAACTGACTGGACAGTATACACCAATAGAAGAAGACTTATACGTGTGCTTAGATATGCTGTGACCCAGGGAATTATCAGGGTGACTGACGGCAGTGATGATGGCTTTATGGATGATGCTTCAGGTGAGGTATTGTATGAAAATACAGGTGCATCAAAATATTTTATGAGAGATTTTTCAAAGGATATCATGCAATATACAAGCCCTGATGATTTTAGAAATAGTGAATGGTTTGAAGTAGATGAAGATCGTGGATTTGCAAGAAGGCACAGAGTTTATAAAAGACTTTTATTTGCACCGGCGATGTATAGAAGAGATGGTTCTGATGAAGATTTTGAATATTTGAAATATTACAGAGGAAGGCTTATAGAAGACTTAGAGCAGATGTTTGACTGTCATGTACATATTCATAGAGGCAGCGCATTTATATTGTCTGGTGAGGAATGCAGGATGGGAACAGATTTTCCTGGAAATAATTCACTTGCAGATATATTGCTTTTGTGCTTTGGTGAGATAAGGAAAAAAATTGAAAATAAAGAATGGAGTATTGTTCAGGATGAAATGTGCATAGTTGACAGGATAGAATTTGAAACTCTTATAAAGAATGTAAAAAATATGTATGGTTCAGGTTTTTCAAAGATTTATCGTGATATGCCGGAAGGAGAATTTATAAGAACTGTTATAGATGAGATGGAGAGATGGATGTTTTTGAGAAAAAAGGAAGATACACAGCAGATAATAATATGTCCGCTGGTCGGAAAAATACAGGGAAAATTTCCTTGTGATTATATGGGGGTAAAAAAGGATGAACAGCAGATGGCAGGCAAATAAAATAGGACTTATAAATTTCTGGTATTATGATGAGCAGGAGTTTCCTTTTGTAAAAGGAAGAATGTTACTCAGAGGTTCAAATGGTTCGGGTAAATCAGTTACGATGCAGAGTGTAGTACCACTCTTGCTTGATGGTAATATGAGTCCTGAAAGGCTTGATCCATTTGGCTCAAGGGATCGTAAGATGAGTAGTTATCTTCTTGAAGAAAATGATGGAAGAGAAGAAAGAACAGGATACCTTTATCTGGAATTTAAAAGAAAAAAAAGCGAGACATATATGACTATAGGTATGGGAATACGTGCAAGAAAGGGAAAACCTCTTGATAAATGGTACTTTAGCATTACAGATGGAAGACGGATTGGAAAAGATTTTTTGCTGTACAAAAATATAGGAGAAAAAGTAACTCTTTCTAAAAAAGAGCTTGAAAACAGGCTTGCAGAAGGCGGGCGTGTATTTGACAGACAGATTGAATACATGGAATATGTAAATAAACAGATATTTGGATTTGAAACCACTGACGAGTACAAAGAAATGGTTGACTTATTGATTCAGCTTAGAACGCCTAAGTTATCAAAAGATTTTAAACCATCTGTCATAAATGATATATTAAGTGATTCTCTACAGCCGCTTTCAGACGAAGATCTTCGTCCTATGTCAGAAGCAATTGAAAATATGGATTCAATGAATATGAATCTTAAGGGACGTAAAGAGGCAAAGCAGGCTGCTGAAAAAATAAATGTGGTTTTTAATAAATACAATAAGAAAATATTGTGTGAAAAAGCTGATAGATTTGAAAAGTCAAAGGAAAAGTTAGATAAGGCTTTGGCAGAGCAGAAAGAATATGAGAAAAAGTTTGCTGAATGTACGGATAAGATACAAACTCTTGAAAAGGAAATACAGAATATAAATGAAAAAAAAGAAATTCTTGAAAAGGAAAAAGAATCACTTTCAAAAAGTGATGCCGTTGCATTGAAAAGAAGGGAAGCGCAGCTTACAAAAGAGATAGAAATGCAAAGTAAAATCCTTGAAGATAAGAATAAATTTCTTTCATCAAAAGAGGAACAGTATATTGATGCACAAAAGCAGATAAAGGATGAAGAAAACAGAAAATATGAAAAGGAAAAAGAACTTGATTCCCTGATGGAAGAAATGCGGGAAGAAGCGGAGCAGATGTCATTTCAGGAATGTGCATTTATGTGTCAGGAGATTAAAGAGAATATAGAGAGTAATTATAAATTTGAGCTTCACAGGCAGCAGTTTGAAGTTACAAGGGAACGCATTGATGAAGGTGAAAAAATTCTCAGCAAGTTACAGCTTCTTGACAGACAGAAAGAAGATATGCTTCAAAAAAGAGAAGAGCAGTTAAGAAGATTAGATTCCATACAGAAGAAAATATCTGAACTTGAGTCGGTGCTTGTGCAGGTTGAAAATGAATGGAAGGAATCCTTGTATAAATGGAATGAGGAAAATGAAGAACTTAAACTTGGCAATGAACTGCTTCAGGAATTATGTAAATTTGCAGATTATTATGGGGAAAGTTCAGATTTTACAGTGGTACGTCAGAAAATTACTGATAAGTTTTTTGAAAATAAATCAAAAATTGAAACATTGCTCAAAGATAATGGTGTTGAACTGGAAAATATAAATGCAGAATTAAAAGAAGTAAAAACTGAACTTGATGAGTGGGAAAATCAGAAAGAACCACAGCCGTATAGGACTGAGGCAGTTTTAAAGAATCGTCAGCGGCTTGACGAAATGGGAATACCATACCAGGAATTTTATAAGATTATTGAATTTGGCAGTGAACTTTCAGAGGAAGTATGCAATCGTCTTGAAGAGGCTCTTCTTAGAATGGGAATTCTTGATGCGGTAATAGTCGATGAACAATACAAAGAAAAGGTACTTGAACCAGCTAAAGGCTGTGAAGACAATTATCTTTTTGCAGGAAAAGCAGAATCAGGAAAAAGTCTGCTTGATGTGTTAGAATTAAATGAGGATGCAAACGATATTTTTTCAAATATGAGAATAACTGGTATTCTTGGAAGCATCTCATTTGACAACGAGGGAATTATATCGGTTTCATCAGATGGATTATTTCATATGGGGGCTATTGCCGGAACAGTTACAGGAGAGTATGAGGCAGCTTATATTGGTACAAAGGCAAGAGAAAAAAATCGTCTGAAAAAGATCGAGGAGTGTAAAGAACAAATAGCAACTTTAGAAGAACAAATAAATCTGCTTGAAGAACAAATTAGAACTTTGTCTTTGAGAAAAGAAAAATTATCAGATGAATATAAAAAGCATCCAAATGATACTGATATGAGGGAAGCTTTTAGAATGCTTCAGGATGAAGAAAGAAGTTATGAAATTCTTAAGAAAGAAAATGAGCTCCTTGATGAAAAGCTGACTGCATTTATGGAAGAAATAAAGGAAAAAAGAAAAGCTGCTATTGATATTGCGGAAAAGCTTTATCTTAACTGTACTTATGATGTCTTTAGCAATGCAAAGGAAGCAGCCGAAAAATATGATAAAGCTCTTGTTAGTTTAAAATCGACACATGAATTGTTTATACGATGTGTTGAATATTTAAAAGAACGCAGCAGATATCTGGAAGACTTGAATTTTGATATGGATCAGATCAGATATGATATAAGAAATTTTGAAAAACAGCTTAAGTCAAAGCGTGAGGAAAAGAACTCTATACAGGAACAGTTATCATTGACCAATTATGATGAGATCAAAGACAGACTTGATAAATGTATAGAATGGCTGGTTTTGTATCCTGAAAAGCTTCAGAAATATGTTATGGAACAAACAAAAAATACAGATCTGGCTGAGAATATAAAAGAAAATAATAAAAAGATTTTAGAAAAAATCAGTATATATAAAAAGAATAATGAAGCTTATTTAAAATATTATGAACAAGAAAAAAATCTTGGTTATGTTATTGTACCTCAGGAGATAAAGGATGATGCACAACATATATATGAATATCTGATATCGGATGTAAAGAGTATAGGCATTAATGATATAATAAGTGATCTCAACAGAGTATATTTTGAAAACAGGGGATTTCTTACAGACTATCAGCTTACACAGGGTGAGTTGTTTACGGAATCAGATGAGCTTGAAAATACAGAAGGCTTTTCTGCCAAAAGGCTTGATATTGTTGCAAGATATAAAGGAATCAAAGTTTCAATTTCAAGTCTTTTAGCACATATTTATTAAGACATTAAAGAACTTGAAAGACTTTAACAACTAGACAAAGAAGACTTAAGAAAGGAGAGTGAAGAAAATTGCATATAAAATAAGTGAAGAATGTATATCATGCGGAGCATGTGCAGCATCTTGCCCAGTAGAATGCATAGCTGCTGGTGAT
>CAZFFA010000175.1:0-6188 GCA_964517955.1 uncultured Jutongia sp.
CAAATGAAACGGTTCGTTCCGAAATTTTTACGTACAGGGGATTTTTAATCCTACACTGAGGGGAATAATCGAATGAGCAACCACGTATCGCGAAAATATAGACCTTGAAATCGTTCGGCTTGTGATTACTCTACACCAACGCAGAATTTCTAACGACAAATTCAACAAAATTTAGCCATCCACGTCAATCTTCACCATTTCGCGAATCTGATTCGCGATTGTATTGACGAGAGTCTTGTCGTAAATTTCTTTCTGAGCTTTAAAGAACTTCACGAAAGCTTTTTCATTGAGTAGCCAATAATCATTCAAATTACCATCATTATGAATAAAAGAGCCGATCAAAATCAATTTGATCTCTGCTCGCTTTTCAATTTCCCGACGGATGAATTGCGCTTCCCCATCGATTTGCGGCAATAACTTAGGACAAGGAAAGCGCTTGCCATTTTTCAGCTGGCGATACACCATCGAACCATCAAAAAAGAACTCGTGACACAGATTGCGATCAAAATGTTTGGTTTCAATGACATATACACCTCGTGTGCTCACAATAATGTGGTCCACATTAAAACGCTCTCCCGGGATGTCATGGAAAACGTAAGTCGTATTGCCGCTTAACTGGTTCAGGGTTTCACCCACCAAACGCTCCCCTTCCAGCCCCTTGCGATACTTATCTAAAGTCCAGCGAAGCTTTTTGATTTTTCGGTAGCTGCGAATAATAAAGAAAAGCATCACGATCGTACAAATAGTCGCCGTGATATAATTAAACGTCATCCATCCCAAACTGATTCCCCACGCAAAGAGGCTTACGACTCCGAAATATAAGGGAAGGATCACTTGTTCTAGAATCTTGAATTCATATTCACGAATCTTTGCCTGCAGGGATTCGCCCTGGATTCTTGTACGGTATTTGTGCTGCATATGCTAAAATATAGAGCAATTCGCGACGGATTGGGCAAAAAGCATACCTTTTTCTAAGCCTTGCAACATGTTGTAAGAAAAAAATGATTCGGTTTTACTCTTTTAGCATATCTTTGGGCTCGGTATCGGAGGTATTATAGGCAGTCTCACTGCGCACAAACCTAGCAGCGTTCGCATCAGATCAACATATCTTTAAGATTTAAACTCTAAAAATTCATAGAGCTTACGATCAAGAAATCTTACTAAGGACTAAAATGGAAGACTTTATATTTAATGAAAGCGCATTATTTTACACGCGAGCTCCTGCTTTTGCGAAGTTAAATCTTGAAGAAATACTAAAATCTTTTTCTAAAAAAGACGAAAGAACGATTACAAAGAAGGCGAAATTGAAAATGTGCGCTACAAGTTTGTTATGTTCAAAACAGACCCTAAACAGCCCACTTTTTATATTGGTAATGACCCCTACTGGAACGAAGAAAAAACCGCCTACATTCTAATTATATTTAACGAAACCTATGTAGCAATATTGAAGCAAAACACTGTCATTCCCAAAGAGATAACAGATAACCTTATACCAATTGAATATGAAGACTTATTAAATCTATTCATTGCTGATAATACGGAATACAAACATCTAAGCATGAGAAATATAGACGGATCGGATTATGCAATACGGTCTAAAAGCTATGATGCGATAGATCTAAAACGAAATATCTCCGCTATCGAAGCAAGTAAATATTCCATACAAAATATGCGTGGAAAAAAAAAGATGACATGTCAAGTTTTCAAAATGCCAAGGACTCACACCTTCATCACTTTTACTATACACGCAACAGCTTTTAGAGTTATTGCAAAAAGTCACTAAAGAAACGGAAGAAGAAACCATTACAACAATTAGAAATAATGTCAGCCTCTATGAAAGAATACTTATAAAGCCATCGAATAAAAATAGCTTTGTTTTCAAAATTGCTGAAGACGAACTGGTACGATAAAGACGGACTCTCACTCAGCCTCAAAATTTCATGATGTAGTTGCGCAAGCCTTAAAAAATCTAGGAAATTTAAATCCATCGGCATCTCAATTGAAACAAAAGCTGATTGAATGGAAAAAAAAGTATCTTACTTCGCTTATAGAAAGAACATCTTCATCCGATACGGAATTAAAAAAAGCAGTACAGATGTGGACTGAAAAGCAATATCAACCAAATTTTGAAAAAGAATTCGTCTTGGTTGTAAATTTTCTTTCAAAAAAAAGATTAGAAAAGCGTTTCAAAGAAATCAAAAACGCTTTAAATCAATCCGAAGAAACAAAAACAAAAGACGAAGCCGCTTTTCAACAGCTTTGGCTTTTATCGTCTTTTGTATCGACCTGCTTGGAAGCTGGCGTAACACCAAAAGTTATTTGCAACGAATAACTGGTAAAAAAGTAAAAGTACTTAACCATTCTTTTCTAGATACTTGTAAAAAGTATCTAGTTATTTCTTTGCCATTTCTACCACTCTGGATTATCCGTTTCAAAATACTGGATAATAGATTCATTCCCTTCGGCAGTCGTCATCGTTGCAGCGAGATGGCTTGCCGCACGGGAAACACCTACATAAAGGTTTCGACGCATCAAATCCCTGGATTTACCATAAATAGCCGTATCAATATCATAGAAGAAGGCCGCTTCAAATTCCATACCCTTGATTTCAGAAAGTCTAAAAACCCGAACTACATCCTTTGATTTTAAATCCTTTCCTCCAGTACAATCAACCACTTCAATTCCTGTAAGAACATCAACGTCTTCTACTGTTTCAAGCAATTCCGACACATTGACATCGTCGCCGACGAAAATGGCTACGGAAGGCAAAAGATCATAATTGTTATAAATGTCCAAAATTCGTCTGCAAATCCATTCGACCTTTTCGGTCATATCGTCGCTTACAAAAAGAATGGGCTTTTTTTCATCTTCCAGCTTAACCCTTTTACTGTTATAAGAAGGAAGTTCTCCGATACTATCTTTATAAAGATTCCTTGCCATATCCACAAGGGTCGGAGTCTGGCGATAGCTAATGTTCAACGAGAAAATTTCAAGATTCGGGAATATTCCTTTTAGTTCTTCCCAATCCTGAATTCCATTCGCACGTAATCCTTGCATCAAATCGCCGCTCAACGTAATGGAAGAGAATTCATAATAGCGGAACGAAATCATACAGTAATAATCCATTACCGTATAGTCCGTTGCTTCATCAACCCCGATAATTGGGCGACAGTTTTCTTTATACGCTTTAGCATGTCTTCCCTTTAATTCCATAAAGCGAGAATTAAATTTTTCACTAAATAGAATCAGCGTATTATTAATGTAACCAATCAGTAAATTTTGTTCATCTGCATGAAGAGAACGGTTATTATCCTTCTTAACAATTTCTTCCAGCAATCTTTTGTTATAAGGAATAGCCGTTTTTGTCAGCAAATCTTTACGGAACAACTTGTACATCTGCGGAATTTTGTTAATAAACAAGCTTTCCGTTCCACGGCAGAATGAAGAAAATACTTTTGAGAAAAGAACGTATTCACCCAAATTTTTCAAGTCGTCTTGATTAACATACCTATCTACAAAAGATTCAATTTTTTCTAAAAGCTCTTGTTTACGTCTAGTTATTTTCGTTTTCGAATCCACTTTTTTGGAAGCAAGACTACGGATCAAACTACGAATATTGGTATAAAGTTCGGTATCAAAGTCTACTGTTTCTGCTTCGCTGATTTCTTCAGAATCATCTAGAATATCTTCATCCGCGTCATCTGAAATTTCCATAGAAAGTTTAGACAGTTTCTCGTCCTTTTTCCATTGAGCAAACAATGCCTTCAAAGAATCCGTCACTGTAGGATCTTTGGTAACAGCAGTCTTCACTGCCATAGCAAATTCACTTAAATTGTTGCGAAGCTCTCCATCCACTGGATTTACATATTCATCTCGACGATTATAAAGCGTTTCCAATAAATGCATCAAAGAGACTAAATCTTTAATTTCTACTTGCTTACAAATGTTTTGGATTTTTTCCGCTTCAATACACCACACGTAATCCGTGCAATCAATACTCAAGACCTTATCACGAGCCCGTTTAACCTGCTCAATACAAAAGTTCTTGAACAATTCAATCGAAGATTCTGCATTTAAGATTAACTGTTCTTCCTGATTGATTTTTAACTGCTTAAACTTTGGATTTGAAGGGTCTATAATCCCATATTCTCGAAGCATTACCTTTTTTCATTCGCATTCAGTTCTTCCTCATGCATATTCCCCTGGAGATACCGAAGCAACAAGTCCGTTGGGGAGAAGAACAGCCACTGCTGGCTCCAGCGATTAGAATCCTCAAAACGCTTTAATTGCTCAGGAGTCAAAGGAGCGTCATAGTCTTCCAAGGACTGTTTAGAAAGCAAAAATTTGAGTCGTTGAATAACGGTCGTCGTTTTTCCTGTGCCGGGGCCTCCTTCGATTACAATAGGGACTCCGTCATAAACATGGGAACGTTTAGCATTTTCCTGAAATGGATCCAAAATATGCTGAGATCGAAGTGCCACATTTTGATGGAGCAACGCCTGCCTTTGTTTAATAAGCTGCTTCGCTTTTTCAATATTTTCTTCAGCTTTTTGAATCTCTCTGTTCCGTTCTTCAGCTTCTCTTTCCTTTTCAAATCGTTCTGCTTCAAGGAGTTTTTGTTCCGCCTCTTTTGCTCTTTTTGGGGCTTCTTCTTGCTGCTTTTGCAATTTTTCTCGATCACGCTGAATCTGTTCAAGAGCTTTTCGATTCGCATCCAATTTTGCAATTTCTTGATCTCTATAGGAAAGAAGCTCCTTCAATGACGCAAATTCATAGCTGTTTTCATCATTAGCAAGACTAATCTGAATTTCTGTCGCATTCTCGCCATATGGAGAATACACGGCTCGATCCAAAGGCGTTACTTTCCGCATATGATTTGCGGCCTTATATTGAGCTTCTACCCCTAATTTACCAATGAGTGCTTGGCCAAGTCGTGTATTTTTGTAAACGGCCTGCCCCATTTCAGAAGTCGTATCTTTTGAATTCACAGAAGTGATATTGCCATTAAAGTCACGTCCATAATAAACGTTCGCATTCATTTTATTCGTCAAAAAGAACGTTTTTTCACCCTCTTTCCAGTTACAACGCACTCTAGCGATAGCTCGATTACTCAAGCTCTTCAAATGTTCATCCACAACACGTTTTTTGATCGAATCAGCAATATCAAAAATGGTTTCCATCTAAAAATTCCCCATTCGGTTTTTCAAACCCTATTATAACAAAATTCTGTTATTATTTACAACAAAAAACGCATCACAGATTATTTCCAAAAAGATATATTGCATGTTATCATGCCAAATTTCATAGATAACATCAGCACAACTCTTCACGAAGAATTGAAGGTCTCCGTCAAACCCGGAAGCAAGGTTTCCATTGCGGCGGCAAGTTTTTCTATTTACGCTTTTGAAGCACTAAAGAAAGAATTAGAACAGGTTGAAGAGCTTCGGTTTATCTTTACAAAGCCAACGTTCACTAAAACAGATGCTGTCAAGAATGGTAAGAAACAACGCGAATTCTACATACCCAAGTTGAACCGCGAACGTTCTTTATACGGCACGGAATTCGAAATCAAGTTACGCAACCAACTTTCGCAAAAAGCAATTGCAAAAGAATGTGCAGACTGGATTCGCCGCAAGGTCAAATTCAAGACAAATGTTTCCGACCAGGTGGTCCATGCAGGTTCCATAGTCGTATCTGACCCTGCTGGTGAAAAAACGGCATTCACACCGATTAACGATTTTAGCAAGACGGAACTCGGCCTTGAAAAAGGTAACTATATGGGTTTTGGAATAAATAAAATCGAAGCGCCCATATCGAACAATTTCCTCGCCTCTTTCAACAGAATTTGGAACGACGACGAAAAGTTGCAAGACATCACTGATACGATTCTTGAAAGCATTGAGAATGTCTATCGCGAAAATTCACCGGACTACATTTACTTCGTTACGCTCTATAACATTTTCCACGAGTTCCTTGATAACATTTCCGAAGATGATTTGGCAAACGAAGCGACGGGTTTCAAGAACAGTGCCATCTGGAATAAACTTTATGATTTCCAAAAAGAAGCAAGCCTCGCCATCATCAACAAATTGGAAAAATTCAATGGTTGCATTCTTGCCGATAGCGTCGGTCTCGGTAAAACATTTACGGCTCTTTCAGTAATCAAATATTACGAAAATAAAAACCGC
>CAZFFA010000176.1:0-6168 GCA_964517955.1 uncultured Jutongia sp.
TAATGAGCAAGCTCAAATATGTATTGCCTATTACTTTATGGCTGAACTGTTACTGTGGCATTTTATACAACTTCTTTTTCGCTTGAAATAAGCATAGAAGCGAGATATAATATTTGTTATGAGAGCAGTTGAGATTAGAAAAAATACTGTATTTACATGGAGGGATAATCGGATGAACAGGATATTAAAATGGAATGAATATCTTGAAACCGCAGCAAATGCAGTTGCAGAAGGCATTGTTATGTTAAAAAATGACAATTCTGCACTTCCACTTAATAAGTTTGATGAAGTGGCTGTATTTGGACGAATCCAGCTTAATTACTATAAAAGCGGAACAGGCTCAGGCGGTATGGTCAATGTATCGAAGGTAATAAGCATAGTTGACGGACTTTTGGAAAGCGGAGTCAACGTCAATAAGGAACTTCTTAATGTGTACAAGAAATGGGACAGCGAAAATCCGTTTGATGTAGGCGAAGGCTGGGGAATGGAACCTTGGTCACAGGTTGAGATGAAACTTGATGATGAGCTTGTCAAAAAGATTGCGGCTACATCAAAAACAGCGATAGTTATAATCGGAAGAACTGCAGGGGAAGAGCAGGACAACCATCTTGGAGAAGGTTCATATCTTCTTACAGCAGATGAAAAGGAAATGCTTGACAAAGTCCGCAGTTCATTTGACAAGGTTATAGTTCTTTTGAATGTAGGCAATATAATTGATATGTCATACTTTGATAAATGTAAGCCAGATGCAGTACTTTATGTATGGCAGGGTGGTATGACAGGTGGAACAGGTACAGCAAAGGTGCTTACAGGGGAGATAAGTCCTTGTGGAAAACTGACTGATACAATAGCATGTGCTATAGATGATTATCCATCAGATAAAAACTTTGGTGATACTAAGAGAAATATATATGAAGAAGATATATATGTAGGCTACCGGTATTTTCAAACATTTGCCAAGGACAAAGTAAGATATCCATTTGGTTTTGGTATGTCATATACAACTTTTGGGACAGAAGTTGTATCAGCAGTTAAAGATGATTATAAAAAGGAAATTGTGATTGAAACCAAAGTGACAAATACAGGTGGCTGTAAGGGTAAAGAAGTAGTACAGGTATACTGCGAAGCTCCACAGGGAAAGCTTGGAAAGCCTTTAAGAGTATTGTGTGGTTACAATAAGACATCTGAGTTAAATCCGGGAGAATCAGAAATATTAAAGATTGTTGTAAGATTTGCAGATATAGCTTCATATGATGATTCGGGTGTGACTGGCAATCCTTACTGTAAATTGCTTGAAGCCGGTGAATATATTTTGTATGCGGGAACAGATGTAAGATGCGCATCCGAAGCTTTTAGATTTAATCTCGATGAGATAATAGTGCTTGAAAAGCATACACAGGCTATGGCACCTGTAATTCCGTTTGAAAGAATCAGACCTTTATATGAAAATGGTTCATTTGCGGTGTCGAAAGAAACGGTTCCTCTTAGCAAAATAGATGAATCAGCAAGACGTCTGGGAGGAATTCCAGAAGAAATGGCACAGACTGGTGACAAAGGAATAGTTCTTGCAGATGTGGTTAAAGGAAAGGCTGATATAAAAGACTTCATAGCGCAGTTGTCAGATGAAGAACTGGCATGTATAGTGCGTGGTGAAGGTATGAACAGTCCGAAGGTTACAGCGGGGACAGCATCGGCATTTGGCGGTGTGACGGATTCTCTTAATAAATATGGTATACCATGTGGATGCTGTTCAGACGGGCCTTCCGGAATGAGACTTGATTGTGGTACAAAGGCATTCAGTCTGCCCAATGGAACAATGATTGCATCAACCTTTAATGATGAGCTTATTGAAGATCTTTATAAGTTTGTTGGTATCGAGATGGCTGCCAATAAAGTAGACTGTCTTCTTGGTCCGGGTATGAACATACACCGCTATCCGCTTAATGGAAGAAACTTTGAGTATTTCTCTGAGGATCCATATATAACAGGTAAGATGGCGGCAGCAGAGCTTAAGGGTATGCATACAGCCGGTGTTACAGGAACTATAAAACATTTTTGTGGTAACAATCAGGAACTTAACAGGCGTGGTATTGATTCAGTGATTTCAGAGAGGGCTCTCAGAGAGATATATCTCAAGGGTTTTGAGATGGCTGTAAAAGAAGGTGGAGCTAAGTCTATTATGACAACATATGGAGCTGTGAATGGACTTTGGACGGCTGGCAGCTATGACCTGAATACAACTATACTTCGCAATGAATGGAATTTTGATGGTTTTGTTATGACTGACTGGTGGGCTGCAATAAATGATAGAAACATGCCGGAAGATGAAAGTAATCTTGCAGCGATGGCAAGGGCACAGAATGATGTATATATGGTATGTGCGGATGTTGAAAAGCATGATGACAATATTAAGTCAGCACTTGAAGCTGGAAGTCTTGAACGCTCTGAGTTACAGAGAAATGCAGTCAATATATGTAAGTTCCTTATGAATACACATGCTATGAAACGTATAATGGATGACGAAGAAGAGATAGAGATAATTAATAAACCTATTGATCCGAGTGATGTCAATGAGGATGAAGTTGAGTGTTATGTCATTGATGGTGAAAGAACAATCAAATTTGATAATGTCTGCACAGATAAGGGTTCAAACTTCAGCTTTTCAACTGAAATTACGCAGACTGGCTGGTATGACATAACTATTACAGCAAGCTCAGAACAGAGTGAGGTCGCACAGATTCCTGTAACAATATTTACTGCAGGTACAGCATATGGAACATTTACATGGAATGGTACAGGAGGAAAGCCTGTGTCATTTAGAAAAAAGGCAGTGATGGGTTCACGTTTTACGATGATTCGTCTTTATTTTGCTCAAAGTGGCCTTAAGCTGGAAAGTATATCATTTAAGTATGCAGGTCCTATAATGCCTGAGGATGAATAAAGTTATGTTGTATAACTTTTTTGAAACTCAGCCATTATGACAACTATGATAAAGGGGGATAAGATTATGGATTTTGAGATTAGTGATGACAATAGAAAGAAGATTTTGAAGATTATATGTCTTATGATAGATATTCCTATATTGCTTGTTGGTATATGGTCTATCATAGCAACCCTGATCTTTTCAAAGGGAAGTGCATTGAGTGTAGTTATTATTGCAGTTGGTATGGCAGTGTGCCTTTGTCTTGCTTTTGTTATGGCATCACAGGTTACAGGCCTGATAAGGAAGTTCTTTGGAAATATATCGGAAATCGCCAATGGTGATATGAATCTCGATGTCAATGAAGATGTAAGAAAGCGTCTTGAATCCAATGATAGGATCAATGAAGTTATGTCATCTGTAAAGAACATTACTGTATCATATGCAAAGGTTATCTCATCTATCAAAAAGGCAACAAAAGATTTGGGAGAAGTATCAGAGCAGTTTACAGAATTATTTGACAGCATGACACAGTCTGAAGATGAAGTAAGTAAGAATGTCAATGATATCTCAAACAATATTATTGCACAGAATGAGAAAATACAGATAATTGATTCTGAAATAGGAAAAGTAAGTGATGAGATAGAGCAGATATCAGCCAATATTGAATCACTTAACCACAGTGCAGATAAGATGCAGGACTGCAATACATCCGTAGAGGACAATATTAAAAATCTTATCCATATCAACAATGAAAACAGTGATTCTATTGAAAGGGTCAGAGAACAGACAGACAGAACCAACAAATCAGCAGACAATATCCGCAAGGCGACAGAGATCATTACAAGTATTTCAAGCCAGACAAATCTTCTTGCCCTTAATGCAAGTATCGAAGCTGCAAGAGCCGGTGAAGCCGGAAAAGGCTTTGCTGTTGTAGCAGAAGAGATAAGAGTGCTTGCTGATCAGTCAAAAGAATCAGCAGATGAGATTACAAAGAGCGTCAATGAGCTTATTGAAAATTCCCAGGCAAGTGTTGAACTTACCGGAAAGGTTACAGCATCATTTGCAGAACAGACGGATAAGATCGATTCAACAAGCCAGTTGTTTGAAAAACTCAGATCTGAAGTCAATCAGGTTACATCTGCTATACATAATATTGAGGGTGAAGTTAAGAAGCTCAATGACAATAGAGATTCTATGAAAGCAAGTGGTGAAAATATGGCTCAGTTTTCAGAAGAAAATGAGGCATGTGCAAGAGCTACGCTTGACAGTGTAGGTGGATTTGAACAGAATCTGTCAAATTGTAAGTCAGCAGCAGACCATATAACTGCGGTTGCAGATGAACTTGTTAAGTCAATAGGAAAAGTTGCAGATAGATTTGGTGACTAATCATAACAAATGAATAGCTGAACTGTTATGATTATTTCAGAAATGAAAGATATCTTACCATAAAAAGAAAGACATACATTTTGCATACAGGCTGTTATACGTCTGATGTATCAATGTATGTCTTTCATTATATATTTAGGAGGCAGCGATGAAGAAAAGTGATCTAAAGACTGTTTTAACCATAGCGGGCAGTGATTCAAGCGGCGGAGCCGGAGTTCAGGCTGACATAAAGACCCTGACAGCCAATGGAGTATATGCGATGAGTGCACTTACTGCACTGACGGCACAGAATACGATAGGAGTAAAAAGTGTAATGGACGTATCTCCTGAATTTATGAAAGAACAGTTGGAATGTGTGTTTGAAGATATATTTCCTGATGCCATAAAAATAGGAATGATACCAAATAAGGATATTATGTGTGTTATAGCAGATTCATTTGACAGGTATAAGGTGAAAAATATTGTCCTTGATACAGTGATGATATCAACAAGTGGTACAAGACTTATGGCAGATGATGCGATAGATGTATTCAAGGAGAGAATGATACCAAAAGCATCTCTTGTAACGCCAAATATTCCGGAATCAGAGGCACTTACAGGGATAGAGATACATAGCAAAGATGATATGGCAGCGGCGGCAAAAGCCATCAATGAAAAATATGGATGTTCCGTATTATGTAAGGGTGGTCATTTTAATGGGGCAGCAGATGATCTTTTATATCATGATGGAACATATGAATGGTTTATGGAGGAACGTATAGACAACCCCAATACACATGGCACAGGCTGTACTTTATCAAGTGCGATTGCAGCTAATCTTGCCAAAGGCTATGATATGCATGAGGCAGTAAAAAGTGCAAAAGAATATATAACAGGTGCATTGAAAGCGATGCTGAATCTAGGCAAAGGAAATGGTCCTATGCATCATGGATTTGATATAGAAAGCAGGTTTGTGAAATAATATATGTGTCTTGTAGAGCAAGGTCAATAAAAATAGGCAAGGTGATGAATATGAGTATATATAGAATGAATGATCTGAACAAAAGTAAGATAGAAGAGCTTTTCAGCTGCTGGTGGGACAGTCTTATACCATCTGCATTGGCAGGCTGTATGGGGCATGTATGGTGCAATGGCGAAAAAGATCCGGATTCAGCTCAGATAATAAATGCTGACTTTTGCTACTTCGCAGGAGAACCGGACAAAGAGCTTGCCCTTAATATGCCGGAAGAACTTACCAGAGATTTTATGGTACTTGTTCCTCTGACCGACAAATGGGACAGATATCTCAATGAAGTTTACGGTGATAAAATAACAAAAGTTACAAGGTATGCCATTAAGAAAGAGCCGGATAGTATATTCGATGTCGATAAATTACAGTCATTTGTTGATAGACTTGACAAAAAATATAAAATTGTTGATATAGAATCTGATGAGAAAGCATACAATAAAGCGTTGGAAGAAAAATGGTCTGAGGATATGTGCATCAATTATGACTCATTTAAGGATTATTCAGAAAGAGGGCTTGGTGTCGGTGTGATGCATGATGGGATGCTTGTGGCAGGTGCGTCGTCATATACAGTATATCCGGAAGGGATAGAGATAACCATTCACTGTAGGGAGGATTACAGACAGCGTGGACTTGCCACCGTATGCGGTGCAGCCCTTATATTGAAATGTCTTGGCAGAAAGCTTCATCCAAACTGGGATGCAAGAACGATGATATCAGTAGGTCTTGCAACTAAACTTGGTTACCACTTTAACCGGGAGTACACAGCTTATGATTATGATAAAAGGGTGTAACTGTGTAACAGTTCAGCCTCTCATTTCTTACATTCATAAACCTGCCAGCTATGCTGTCA
>CAZFFA010000177.1:0-6166 GCA_964517955.1 uncultured Jutongia sp.
AGGGCAAGGGTATCAAGTATGCTGATGAAGTTATCAGACGTAAAGTTGGTAAGACAGGTAAAAAATAAATAAAGGAGTGAATATACGATGATTAAGAAACAGTCAAGAAGTGAAGTTCGTGTGAAGAAACACATGAAGGTTCGTAATCGTCTTTCTGGAACAGCAGAGAGACCACGTTTAGCTGTATTTAGAAGCAACAATCATATGTACGCTCAGATTATCGATGACACTGTTGGTAATACTTTAGTTTCAGCTTCAACTCTTCAGAAGGATGTTAAAGCAGAATTAGAGAAAACAAACAATGTTGAAGCAGCTGCTAAGCTCGGCGAAGTAATTGCTAAGAAAGCATTGGATAAGGGTATTACAAACGTTGTCTTTGATAGAGGCGGTTTCATATATCAGGGTAAGATTAAAGCCTTAGCTGACGCAGCAAGAGAAGCAGGCTTAGAATTCTAGAAATCGATAGGATTTCAGTTTTCCCGGATTATTATCCGGGAACATGTATAATGATTTAGGAGGAAAACTCATGAAACGTACAATTATTGACGCCAGCCAGTTAGAGCTGGAAGATAATGTAGTAACAATCAAACGTGTTACCAAAGTAGTTAAGGGTGGCCGTAACATGAAATTTACTGCATTAGTAGTAGTTGGCGATAAGAACGGACATGTTGGCGTTGGTCTTGGTAAAGCTACTGAAATTCCAGAGGCTATCCGTAAGGGTAAAGAAGATGCAACAAAGAAACTTATCGAAGTTCCTATCGACGAGAACGGCAGCGTACCACATGACTTCACAGGTAAGTTTGGAAGCGCTTCTGTATTAATTAAAAAGGCTCCAGAAGGTACTGGTATCATCGCTGGTGGTCCAGCCCGTGCCGTACTTGAGCTTGCAGGTTATAAGAATATCCGTACAAAGTCTCTTGGTTCAAACAACAAGCAGAACGTTGTACTTGCTGCTATAGATGGTCTTAGCAATCTTAAGACACCTGAAGAAGTAGCAAAGGCTCGCGGAATTTCTGTTGAAGAACTCTTAGGCTAATATTTACTTTGCTTAAATGATTGGAGGCTAATTATGGCAGGAAAGTTAAAGGTTACATTGGTTAAATCTACTATTGGTGCCATTCCTAAGCAGCGCGCAACTGTTGAAGCATTAGGCTTAAAGAAAGTCAACAAAACAGTTGAGTTGCCTGATAACGAAGCTGTCAGAGGTATGATCTGGCACGTAAGACACCTTGTAAAGGTAGAAGAAATCTAATATCAACATATATTAGTAACGCGGTAAGGGAAAAATTTTCCCATACTGCGTTTTTTGTGTTAAAAAGTAACAGTTCAGCCATGTGCTGATAAACAATCATTATGAGCTTGATCATTTTATGATTATTTATCAGTACATGGCTGAATAGCCTTACATTCACGACATGAATAAAAGTAAGCTGCGTAGCAGCGGCTGACAGCTTGCTGGCATGTTTTATGAATGTATGTGAATGTAAGATGGAACTGTTACTTTTTATATAAAAAAGAACCCCAGAGTGCCAGCTCTGGAGTTCTTAAGTTCTTTATGTAGAACTAATCCATTGGGCTAGTGCTATCGATTATTTCCGTCTAGCCACTTGCAAATGTAATAACTAATTACAGATGCCAATACAGAAATAAGAAGAGTTAGTATGTACTCCAATGAGTCACCCCCTTTCCGCTGGAAAGAGTCGACAGCAATATGAGAATAACATGGATATAAATTTTTTTCAATCAATGGTTGATTTTTTATTATTAAAAGCATATAATGACATTAGTTAAGAAAAGTTAGTATGATTCTAAATGAGTCAGAAAAAATCCAGAGTGCCAGCTCTGGATTTTTTCTTTTTCTTCTTTACAAACCACCTCATCTTGTGGTATCATATCGAATTGTAGCATGGATTACGAGACAGAAAAATGAATCTGTCTATGGTACATGCCGAATGTAGCGAGGGCATAGTCAAAACTATCTGTGCCCGTATAGTGATTTGTGGCAAAGGGAAAGCCACACAGTAATAGGAGGTATTACAATGAATTTATCAGAATTAAGACCAGCAGCAGGTGCTAAGCAGAGCGACAACTTTAGAAGAGGTCGTGGTCATGGATCAGGAAACGGAAAGACAGCAGGTAAGGGTCATAAGGGTCAGAAGGCTCGTTCAGGCGCTCCACGTCCAGGTTTTGAAGGTGGTCAGATGCCACTCTACAGACGTATTCCTAAGAGAGGTTTCACAAACATCAATTCTAAGGAAATCGTTGCAATCAATGTAGACAAGTTAGAGAAATTTAATGATGGTGATGTAGTAACAGTTGCAGCATTACTTGAAAAAGGTATCATAAGCAATCCTAAGGACGGAGTTAAGATACTTGGAAATGGAGAGTTAACTAAGAAGCTCACAGTTCAGGCTAATGCATTTAGTAAGAGTGCAGCTGAAAAGATTGAGGCTCTTGGTGGAAAAGCTGAGGTGATCTAAGGATGTTTGAAACAGTCCGTAATGCATTTAAGATAAAGGATCTTAGAAATAAGATTTTCTATACTTTAATAGCATTAGTTATAGTACGAATCGGTTCACAGCTTCCTGTACCGGGAGTAGATTCGTCATTTATAACAGAATGGTTTAATAACCAGAACTCACTTGACTTTATCAATCAGTTGACGGGTGGTTCACTGGAGACAATGTCAATCTTCGCATTGAATATTACTCCATACATTACAGCTTCTATCATTATCCAGCTTCTCACAATAGCAATCCCTCGTCTTGAGGAATTACAGAAAGACGGAGAAGAAGGAAGAAAGAAGCTCGCTGAGTATACAAGATACGTTACAATCGCACTCTCAATTCTTGAAAGTGCTGCAATGGCTATCGGCTTTGGTAGAAGCGGATACCTTACAGAAGGTGTATCATTTACATCTGTAGCAGTTATCGTAGTATCACTCACAGCAGGTTCTGCATACCTTATGTGGTTAGGTGAGCAGATCACTGATAAGGGTGTAGGCAATGGTATTTCGATCATACTTCTTTATAACATAGTATCAAGAATGCCTTCTGATATGGCTTCACTTTACAATAAGTTCGTATCAGGTGCCAACACAGTAACAAATGGTTTACTTGGAGCAGTTATCATCTTAGCAGTATTGATTGGTATGGTAGTGTTTATCGTAATCCTTTCAGATGCAGAAAGAAGAATCAGCGTACAGTATTCCAAGAAAACACAGGGCAGAAAGCTCGTTGGTGGACAGACATCACATATTCCACTCAAAGTTAATACAGCAGGTGTTATCCCTGTAATCTTCGCAGGCTCATTATTCTCAATGCCTATCGTAATCGCAGGCTTTGCAGGTGTTCAGCCGGCATCAGGTGCAGGTGCATCACTTGGTCAGAAGATACTTAAAGTATTGAACCAGAACTCATGGTGTAATTTTGACAGCTTCGGCGAATTTAAATATACACTCGGTCTGGTTGTATATATTGTATTACTTATATTCTTCGCATACTTCTATACATCAATCACATTTAATCCAAATGAGATTTCGATGAACATGAAGAAGCAGGGTGGATTTATCCCTGGTATACGTCCTGGTAAGCCAACTACTGATTACCTTACAAAGGTACTCAACAATATCATCTTCATTGGTGCTGTTGGCTTAACATTCGTAGCAATCGTACCTATTTTCTTCTCAGGTGCATTTGGTGCCAATGTATCATTCGGTGGTACATCACTTATCATCATCGTTGGTGTAGTACTTGAGACATTAAAGCAGATTGAATCGCAGATGTTAGTAAGACATTACAGAGGATTTATCAGCGAATAAAAATAAACTGTTGAAAGTTGGACGCTTTTAGGTTATTATTATCTATAAGCGTCTGCTTTTTTATTTATAGAATTATGATATGATGTGGGTGTCAAAAGGTGTTTTGCCACCCACTGATGCCACGGATTGCTCCATTGCTAAGCAATTTCCGCAATCCTGCAAACACCTCCAATCCCGCAGATTTGTAAGCAAATCTGCTTCTTGTCGGTGTTTGGCGGGTCAAGCCACCAGATAGCAATTTGTATGTATACATACATTGCTATCTGCTTTTGACCCTTGTATCATGATATTTTGAAGTTAGATTTAATAAAGTAGTTCATTCTATTAATAAGAAAGTTAGTCCCATATAATGAAAATGCAAAAGTAGTGAAGATATTACCGGAAAGTAATATAGACATCGATTTACTGTTGTAATGAGTAAGAACAGTAATATTTGATTTGATGGAAGTTGAAAGGAGAAAAATTTCATGAAGATTATTATGTTAGGTGCACCTGGTGCAGGAAAAGGAACACATGCAAAGCAGATCGTTGAAAAGTACGGTATACCTGCTATATCTACAGGTGATATATTCCGTGAAAATATCAAGAATGGAACAGAGCTTGGTAAGAAAGCAAAGAGTTACATGGATGCAGGTAACTTAGTACCTGACGAGCTTGTATGTGATCTTGTTGTTGACCGTCTTGCACAGGATGACTGCAAGGATGGTTATATTCTTGATGGTTTCCCAAGAACAATTCCTCAGGCTGAGGCACTTACAGAAGCTCTTAAGAAAACTGGAGATGCAATTGATTTCGCACTCGAGATCAATCTTGAAGATGAAGCAATTATTGAAAGAATGTCAGGAAGAAGAGTATGCAAGAGCTGTGGTGCAACATATCATGTAACAAATATTCCTCCAAAGAAAGAAGGAGTATGTGATGAATGTGATGGCGAACTTATTCTTCGTGAAGATGATGCTCCTGAGACAGTAAAGAAGAGACTTGCTGTATATCATGAGCAGACAGCTCCTCTTATCGAGTATTACAAAGAGCAGGGAATCCTTAGAGTAATTGATGGCAAGCTTGGTCTTGAAAAAGGATTTGAGGAAATCTGTAAGGTACTTGAATCAAAATAATCAGGTAGAGTAATGGTCATATATAACCCGGAATAGTCTAATCACTGCGCCGGGTTATTAGCTTGTAGAATAATAGTAATCAGAAGTTAGAAAAAGAAAGAAGGAGCATTATGCCAGTAACGATCAAAACAGAGCATGAGATTGAGTTAATGCGTGAAGCTGGAAGAATACTTGCCATAGTGCATGAAGAGATGGCAAAGATCATTCATCCGGGTATAAGTACAATGGAGATAAATGATAAAGGAGAGGAAGTCATAAGAAGTTTTGGCTGTATTCCCTCATTTTTAAATTACAATGGATATCCTGCGTCAGTATGTGTTTCAGTAAACGATGAAATTGTACATGGCATCCCACGCAAAGACAGATTTCTCAAAGAGGGAGATATAGTAAGTCTTGATGCTGGTGTAATATACAAAGGTTATCAGTCAGATGCTGCAAGAACTCATGCAGTTGGTCAGATAAAGGAAGAAGATCAGAAACTGATAGATGTTACAAGACAGAGCTTCTTTGAAGGAATAAAAATGGCGAAAGCCGGCAATCATCTCTTTGATATATCCAAAGCAATTCAGGATTATGCAGAAAGCTTTGGATATTCAATAGTCAGAGAACTAGTTGGTCATGGAATTGGAAAAGAAATGCACGAAGCACCTCAGATACCAAATTTCAAGCCGATTGGAAGAGGCATGAAGCTTCGTCCGGGTATGACCCTTGCGATAGAGCCTATGATCAACAAAGGAAAGAGAGATATATGGATGCTTGATGATGACTGGACCTGTGTAACACGCGATTCACAAAATTCAGCTCATTATGAAAATACAATCCTTATCACAGAGGGTGAACCTGAGATATTATCGCTTGCCGATAAAGACAATCCATTAAAACAGTAAATGTTATTAGAAAAATTATATTATAATAAGAAGTAAGGGGAAAAATCCCATCAATATGGAGGTTATATTTTATGTCTAAAGAAGATGTTATTGAAATTGAAGGTGTTGTAGTAGAAAAACTCCCAAATGCAATGTTTAAAGTAGAGCTTGAGAATGGTCATCAGGTACTTGCACATATAAGCGGTAAGCTTAGAAAGAATTTTATCCGTATACTGCCTGGTGATAAAGTAACTATGGAAATGTCTCCATACGACCTTACAAAGGGAAGAATCACATGGAGAGATAAATAGAGAATAAATTTCGCTGTCCTATATCAGGCTAATACAGCCTATTTGCAGATTTAT
>CAZFFA010000178.1:0-6162 GCA_964517955.1 uncultured Jutongia sp.
CTTGGTCGCCCTTGCTCACTACCTTTATCCAATCGTTACCCTCCGTTGGTGCTGTCGTTATGCCGTTTTCCGACTGATTGACGCAGAGCCATACAGAGCCTTGATCGCTCCATTTCTCGTAATAATGTGCTGTCGTGCCGTTAGTCCATGTGCCCATATCAACAGACATAGGTACGGTATCACCGCCACGAGTCTTAATCTGCTGTATCTTAGAGTCCACAAGATAAAGGTCGGGACTTGCCACGAATACCTCCTTGCCATTAAAAGAGAAGTCATTGATGTTGTGATATGCCATGATGCTGCCGCCACTTGTATCAGTAGTGGAGAGAGCCATGAAGTTAGAGCCGCTTGCTTCCCAATCTATGTTGTTGGCAGCGCAATAGGTAGAGTTCATGCCGCAATGAATGATTACATCGCCTGCCTGTGGCGCATCGCTGTCTGCGTCCTTATATCGGCTGTCATCGGATAAGATGATGTAGTCGCTGCCCACCTCGGTAACGACACGCCAATAGTAGTGCGTCAGTGTGTTGCCCCAGCTCTCCGACAATGCCTGCCAGCCACGCTTCCAGTTGTTGCTTGTGTGGTCAGTGCCGTCATCTACCTTGAAGTAGCACTTATATCCTCCCGTCACGGCTTCCACCTTGATGATGGTGCTCTTATCCGCTATGGCGAGATTACCGCCCACGGCACTCCATTTCCTCACCTCCAGCTCATTCACGCTCAGCTTCTGCCTTACCGCCACAATGTCGGCTTCCAATACTGCCTTGCCTCCGCTGTCGCGATACATGCCGAAGCCAGTGCCCGACAAGCCGTTAGGGATAAAATCCTTGGATTTCATGGTGTCGGTGCTTATGTCGCGACTTGCCACATCCCTCAGTGTAGCGTCGCCATCAGCCGTAATGTTCCAGTTATCCGCGATGATGGATAACAACCTTGCAGCGCCAGTGGCGGAGATGTTCCAACCGGGCGCGACTATAGAAAGCAGCGAAGCCACGCCCTGTGGCGTTATGCCCTTTGTGCCGTCGCCCAGCGCCACGCCCTGCAAAAACGTTATCAAGCCCTGTGCCGTGTCGGGATCTGTCTTCGAGAGCTTGCTGCTTATCCTCTCTACGAGGTCAGCCCATGTCGCGCCCTCCTTGTCGAGGTCGGCAGCCTTGGTGGCATAGTCGGCACTCTTGGCATGCTCCGCCTCCAATGCCTTTTTCACGTCAGCTCCGCCGTTGCTCGGCGTTATCAAGCCCGAGCGTCTGTTTCCTCCTCCGCCGTTCTTTGGCTTCACTATCACCTTTACCGGTATCAATTCTCTTGCCATAGTCTTTTGTTTTTCCTTTAGTGTTTTAGTTGTTTATCTCCTTCAGCTTCAGCGTTGCCGTGCCCTCAGTGAGGTTTCGGTCTATGCCCTCCACGAAAAACGCCTTGCCCATAGATCGGCTCGTGTAGTGAGCCCACGGATTCACCATGCCGCCCTCGTCGATCACGCTGAACTGCATCTCCACCCTCGGCACGCCATACTCCCTGTAGTAAGCATCCACATATTGCTGCTCAGGCTTAGCCATGGTGTCGGTAGTGCGGTCGTATATCGCCACACAGCCCACGCCCTCCGCCGCGTTGAGCGGTGCCGAGAGCCTCGCTCCGTCTTTCACTCCCAGCTCATAACACTCTTCAGAGGTGAGCGCGCTGTTTATCTTCATCTCCAGGTCGTCTTTGCGGTTGTAGAACGATTCATTGGTGTCGCTCATATAAATCAGGTCGCCGTCCTCTCCGGTGTCCACCTTGCCGTTGTCGGAGTATAGCTTTATCTCGAATTTCTCAAGCATTATGCTCGACACGTGAGCCATCAGCGGCACGCTCGACGCTCCCCATCTGGTGTGCCTCCAGAAAGAGCCGTGTCGGCGCGTTATCTCGTCCCATGTCAGGTTCACCGGGCCAAGTATCATGAATCTCACCGCTCCGCTTATCCTGTCCTCCTTGCGTATTCTTATGGCTATGCCCTCAGCGTCCACGCCCATAGTGTAGTCTATGTTGTTCTGTAGGCTGAACTTTGTGCCCACGAGCTTGTCGCCTATCTTAGGGTCGAAGCCTATCGAGAAGCTCTGTGCGTAGTATTCATCATCGCTTGCGCACTCTGAGCGTTCCTTGTAATGCTGCCAGGTGAAGTCGCCCACCTGTCCCTGTGTGCCTGTCTCCACCACGCATTTGTCGCCTATTATCAGCATGCACTGCAATACTGCCACCTTGCTTATGGTGTCGGCGCTTTCGCCTATGGCCGAATATCTGAACTCATATTCCTGTGGCCCTTTGTCGGTAAACGGCACAAGCCCGTAGCTCGTGGCAGCGTCCCATGTGGCAGCATCGTGAGGAGTCGTGGCCTTGAAGTATTGCTGAGTGTAGTATCTGCCGTCGCCATTGCTACGGCTTGGCACCGTCTGATGCCACCAGCGCCTTTGCCAGGCAGGAGTGCCGTGCAGATTGGCATAAGTATCCGTCAGCCTCATTATCGGGTTGAGCACCACGTTGCCGCTTATCACTATGTAGTTGTTGGTAGCGTCGTCGGGCGGACTGTACACGCCTCCCGACACATTGCTCTCATAGGTAGCCATCGGTATGTGGGCCTTTATCGTGGCTTCGTTGGGGCTGCACTGATTCTCAGCGTCCTCGCCGTTGCCGTTTACGCTTATCACCAGATAGTTGGTCATCGCCACCTTGCTTGTGGGCGAGTTGTCCTTCTTGTCCATCTTCCTCTCCACGCTTCCCCAGCTTATGATGGCAGCGCCCATGGCTCGCCTCATGGCGTTAGGCAGCGTCTGCTGTGGAGTGTCAGCACAGTAGTGGGCTATGCTGTCATTGCCATCGGTGGTGAAGTTCCAGTTTCTGTTAGTCATCACCTGCATATACCAGTCGGTCACCACGGCATTTACATAGCTTGTGTCTCTGTCGTGCATCATCGCCTCAAAGGCGTTGTAGGCATGCTCGCCCTCGCCGTCGGAAGAGTATTCCTTCATGTAGAGCTGCTTATAAGAGTAGGGCGAGATGAGAGCATCGTCATCGAGCGGACTCTCTATCACGTTGTCCATCGTCTTCACGTCGCATTTCAGCTCCAGCCTGTTGTAAGTGTCGCCTATGCTTATCTCCGTGTCAGCGTCGGCAGCTATGGCGGTGCGTATCGCTATCTCCGTGGGAGCTATAGTCTCAGTGTCGGCATCGCTTCTTATGTCGTGGAAGCTCGCGCTGCCGGTCTTCACAGTCTGCCAGTCGAATATGTAGAAATCAAATCCATGCTGCACGATGTGCAGATTCAGGTATTTCAGTATCTCTTGCATCACGTCGCTCTGCTTCCACACGTCGTCTTCCTCGTCGCCCAGGAATAGCAGCTCGCTTATCAGCAACTCGTCAAACACCGAGTATCTCTTTCCCTCCGTGCCGTCGATAGCCTTTGAGCCGTCGTAGAAATAGCGCGTGGCATGAGTGCCGAGTATGTCTACGCTCTGCATCAGCGCTGTCAGCATGCCGTCTATTATCTCATAGAAGGTATGATTCCTTGCCGAGTTCTTCGCCACTGCATATCTCACTCCGTGAGCTCCCACGCCCCCATAGTTGCTGTATTGCAGAGCCGTGAGCGCGTCGATGCAGTTTAGCTCCAGCTCGTCCAGTTCCTCGTTATATCCCTGTGAGTAGGTCTGTGGCTCAATGAATCCGGCAAACAGGCACTCCGTGTCCCTGTATATGTTCACTATGGCGTTGCGTGCCGTCGTCTGAAACAGCTCAGGCATATAGCTTCTCACGAGCAGCGTAATCTTTGCCTGCTGCCTTAACATCACGTCAAACGTGTCGTTCACCTGGCTTTCCAGCTCCACGGCATCATCGCCGAAAAACACGTCGCCGCCCCTCGCGCCTATTTCCACATCCTGTGTGCGGTCAGCGCCGGTGAGTATGTAGACCGTTATGGTCTGATTGAGCTTGTTTTTGTAATAACCGTGTAGATACATGTCCTTTATCCTCCTTATTCAGTTTATATTATTATGCCTGTGCGCTTTCCGCTCTTGCTCGCTATGCGCGTCTGGTTAGACAGCACGCCCACGAGGTCTTTGCCTCTCACCACCATTCTCACGCTCACGTTGCCTCCTCCGCCTTGTCCGCCTATCAGCGAGCGGAGCTTGTCGAGCGGTGCCACCACCTCAGGGTTGCTGCTTGCCCCGGCATATTCGCCGAATAGTCCCAGCGTAGGGCCATAGGCTATACCGCCGTCGGCAAACTTGCCTATGCTGCCTATCTTTCCGATGGCTGCCACCACTGCTGCCACGCCTGCCGCTATAGCCGCTATGTTGGCAGGGAATGTCATCTTCGCGCCTTGCTTCGTCGCCTCGGTCATGGCTTCTGTTACGTTGGCGTTGCTCTTGGCCGAAGAGTTGGCCACCTCCACGCCCGTTGTCGCCGTGTCTACTGCTGCCGCTGCCTGCTGTGTGGCGCTCAGGCTCTTTATCAGCGTTATTATTCCCTCTATGCCCTGCATGGTCTCTATGAAGCCCTCTATCGCTCCCGATGCTTTCTCCCATGCCGTGCCGTTGCCGTTGAGTGCTCTCGTCATCTGGTTGATGCCGCCCACCATGCCGCTCACGTTGCCCCATTGCTTCTGTATGTCGCCCATCAGCTTGTCGCGCTTCTGCTGCTTCATCTCCGCTTTCACGTCCACCGTGATAGGCTTCAGCTGCAATTTCTGCAATGTGGCGTTGATGTAGTCCACCATCTTCTGAGCCTTGTCGGCACTCACGGCTCCTATGTCTACGGCATTAAGCAGCCTGTTTATCTCCGCGCTTGCCGTGTCATACACCTCTTGCAACTCCGAGCCTATCTGTGGCGCTTTCAGGTTTATCGGCACTGGTTCTGCCATTATCTCGGTCACGGTGCGATGCACCTCGCCCGTGTCTTCCGCCACTCGGCTTGTGTCCAGCCGTGCCACTCTCATCTTTTCCCATTCCTTGGGCTTAGGCTCTTTGCCCGGTGTCTTCCTGCCGTCTTTCTTGTCGTCTGGCAGGCTGCTTCCGGCAAACGCGTCGGCCTGTTGCAGCGTAGCTTTCCAGTCGCCCGCTGCCTGCACGCTCTTGGCATATTCCTTTATCTTGCGGTTGTTCTGCTCTATTATGTTGCCCTGCTGCTCTATTCTGTTGTTGAATTCAGAGGCATAGCCTATGTTCTTCTGCCATCGTTCCGAGCCTTTGTTGCCGTCGGCTTCCTCGTTCATGATGTTGGTGAGCGCCTTCTGCTGCTTGGTCTTGGCATCGTTAATCACTGCCTCGCGTCTCAGGTTGTCGCTCTCCAGCTTCACTATCTCGGCGTAGGCAGCCTCGGCTCGTGCCGCCTGTGTCAGATGGTTCACATATCGTGTTATTGCCGAGGCATTCTCATTGAATAGCTTTCCGCTCTTGCTTATCTGGGCGTGATAGTCGGGTATTATCCTTTGCAGCTCTTTTATCGCCTTGCGGCGGTCTGATAGCTTTGCGTTTTTGTTTTGTATGGTCGTGGTCAGCGTGTCAATCTTTGCCTTTGCGCCTGCCACTCTGTCGTTCACCTGGCGCATCTGCCTTGCCGCTTCCTCGTGCTTCTTTGCCATGGCATCGGTGGCGTTGGTTGTCTTGTCCTCGCTGCTTGCCAGATCTATGAGCCAGCCCACGAGCTTGCCTATCGCTGCCACGATAGCCGTTATAGCCACGCTCAGCCCGAGGGTCAGCGCTGCCTGTAGTGCTTTAGTGGCAACAGTAGCCACACCGGCAGCCACCGATTCGCTTATATAAGCCGCTCCTAATGCCTTGTGCACCATCGCGCCTGCCTGTGCAGAGATGTTGCTTATTTGTGTCACTATGGTCATGCTCTGTATCGCGCCCACTATCGTCTGCAAGCCGCGCCCGGCGTTTACCACGGCAAATATGCTCATGCCCAGCTCGCTCATGGCTGTTATGGCAGGCTCTATCGAGGCAAACCATTTACCTGCCATCTCGTAGTAGTCGCCTATGGTGTTGGCCAGCTGTTTGGCTTTGCCCGCGTCGGTCTTGGCCAATGCCTCGTTCATGTTGCCCACGTTGTCGGTTATCACCTGTGCCAGCATTGCAGCCCTCTGCTGCTCGTTGCCATATTTCAGCACCTTTTCCTGAGCGTCGGTGAAGGTGA
>CAZFFA010000179.1:0-6006 GCA_964517955.1 uncultured Jutongia sp.
ATTGTATTGCTTATTACATTTTTATGTTGGAATAGCCTTTCATTTCTGAAATGAAATAAATATAAGCTGCGTAGCAGCGACTGACAGCTTGCTAAAAACTTCCACCGCCTCCGCCGTGGCTTCTTCCACTGCTGCTGTGATGAGTTGAACTTCCGCCGCCTCCTCCACTGCTGCTCTGCGTCTGTCTCTTGACTTTATTTATATTGGAATACATAAACATATCTTTCTGTTCTTTAATTACCATAGAATCTTTCTTTATATATTCACCTGCAGAACCCTTTGGTCTTGCGTTGTTCATCCTGAATTTCATGATCAATACGCTTATAAGTGCTATTATGAATGCTATAACAAAACCTATCACTTCAAGGATGATCTTGTCTCCTGTTGACATGTATGGATTATCAACATCATAAGGTTTTCCTTCTTTATAAGCATCATAAAAATCCTTTGTTATATCCAGAAATTCGTCAAATGCATCATAGTAATTTCCATCGCTGAGATCCTGCTTCACCCTATCCTTGACTTCGTCAATACCATAATCAGTAAATGCCTTAATTCCCTTTCCAGTCGTAGATATATGGTACTTTCTTTCACCCATGCTTACCATGAAAAGAACACCACTATGTTCATCATCAAGGCCATATCCATTGTCGTCATAGTAATCATCAGCATACGCTTCCGGCGTTTTTCCATCAAGAGAGTTGACAGTCAGAATTACTACATCAAACTTTTCTGACATCAGTTTATGTATTTTAGCATTAAGTGCCGCCTCATCAGAATCATCAATTATTCCCGCCTCGTCTATAACACGATTTGTCGCATCGGCTGCAGATACAGGAATATTGGCAGACATTGATAAACTCAGCACCATCGCAATAGTAAGCAATAAATATTTTAGTTTTTTATTCACAATGACACCTCCTAAATCAAGAATACAAATATCTGGAATACGGCAAATATCGCTGCTGTAATCCCAAAAAGATATTTAAATACTTTACCTTTATCCACAGGAAGCTCTCCAACAAACTTTCCTGTCTGACCGTTCATTGCAAATGTATACATCTTATCTTTATATTTTGTATTGAGAATCCATACAGGGAACATTGTATAATCAACTTTACCATTTTTGATATTTACAATATTATCTCTGACATTAACTGTTGCATATCCGTGTACCGTAGCTCTGAATTTTTCCTCAGTAGTGTTCTTTACACGCTTATTGATCCTTGGAATATTTTCCTTAGAATCAACATCATATTTATCAGCATAATATCCTGAAAGATATTTTTCTGAAAATTCTGTCATCTGGCTGTAATCGAAAGGCTCAATTGAATCCATATATGCATCATCCATCTTGCTTGAACCATCTGCCGGAATTCTCTTGAAGCCTAAACTTCCACTTCTTTTTACCATATAATGATCTGTTTTTGTATAGTCATAACTGGAATCGCTCCAATACTTCACCTTTGTTGCGCTATATGTAATCCTTGCCTCTGCATTGCAGTCAAAAAGCCAGAACGGAACATATATTCCTTTTATGTTGTCTATATGATTTTCACTGGAAAATAATTTTGGAAGCAGTCGTTTTCCTTTGTAAAACTCTTTTAATTTCTCTTTTGCAGCTTTTTTATCAAGTTTAAATGGAATTATGTATTTTGGACGGTTTATCCCGGATACATTTTCAGTAATGATAGTTGGGCTTCCGCAATATACACACTCTGTCGCCACTGAATTTTCATCACCGATTATCTCTCCACCACATGACTGGCATATATGTATCTTCATGCCTCCCATCTGATTTTCTTCAAGACTCTCATCTGCGACATCCCATTCTGCTTCATCTTCCTTAGTATCTTTCTGCTCTTCGGCAAGAATCTCCTTAAGCTGTTCTTCATCAAATTTATTGTCACAATATTCGCAGATCATTTTCTGATCTTTGCTTCCCCACACAAGAGTCGCTCCACAGCATGGGCATTTGTAACTAATCGTATTGTCCATCAGGATCTCCTTTCATGGCACATTTTTTCTATTATCTATAACTATTCATAACTTTCCCGCATAATAGCTACACTATCTTTTAATATCATTGTCGTCAAATGGATCTCCACACTCAGGGCAGAATTTAGGTGGATTCTTAGGGTCTTCCGGCTCCCATCCACATTTATCACATCTGTAAAGCGGCTCATCTACAGGCTTTGGTGCCCCACATTCCATGCAGAATTTACCCTTATTGACTGTGCCACACTTACAGGTCCATCCCTGTACCGGCTGTGGCTTTGGCTTACCGCACTCTATACAGAATTTTCCTGTATTTGATGCACCACAACTGCATACCCAGCTATTGCTGTCAGACTGTGCACTCTGAGACTGTGCATTCTGAACAGGCTGCTGTACTGTTTCCTGCTGTGCCTGTGACTGCTGTTGTGTCTGAGCCTGCTGTTGACTTTGTGCCTGCTGCTGACCCATAGCAAATAATTCCTGAGCATTCATTCCTCCTGCATTTTGGGCTACTCCCATACCCATGAAGCCCATCATTGCACCATTTTTATTGGAAGCTGCAGCTTTCATAGCCTCGCTCTGTGCTCCGACAAGAGTTGCTGCCGCCATGTTCGGATTGCGAAGTACAGCCGTTTTCTGAAGTTCTTTGATCATATCTTCGTCTTCTTTTGACGCTGTAACAGAATTAATACCAAATGAAGCAACCTCAATACCTCTGAGTTCTGCCCACTTCTTTGAAAGAACTTCATTGAGCGCATCTGCTATCTCCATAGTATGACCCGGAAGTGCACTATAACGTACCCCCATATCAGATATCTTTGCAAATGCAGGCTGTAGTGCTGTAAGAAGCTCTGTCTTAAGCATACTGTCAATCTCGCTTCTTTCATACTGATACTCAACATTGCCACACACATTTGTATAGAAAAGTATTGGATTAACAATCTTATATGAATATTCACCATTACATCTTATTGCAATATCAACATCAAGTCCGATATTATTGTCTACAACTCTGAATGGCACAGGATTTGGTGTACCGTATTTATTGCCAACAATCTCCTTAATATTGATATAATACACTCTCTGGTCCTTTGCTGTATCACCACCAAATGTAAAACGCTTTCCAATAAGGCCAAATACATTTTTAATTGAATCCCCCAGACTTCCCTCAAATATTGAAGGCTCTGTTGAATTGTCATATTTAAACTCACCTGGTTCAGCACATATATCAACAACCTTACCCTGTTCTACGATAAGCATACACTGACCTTCATTTACAGCAATAAGTGAACCATTGGATATAATATTATCTGACCCCTTAGTATTGCTGCTTCGTCCTGAAACCTTTTTTTCTCCTTTGCATACAAGCACATCTGCTTCCATTGCATTGCAATAGAAATACTCTTTCCACTGATCTGCAAGTACCCCCTCTACTGCTCCTTTACCAGCTCTAATTAATCCCATTCTTTTACTCCTTTCATTTGTAATATAATGATATTACCATAATATCATAAGTTATGATAGAATATAAGAAATATTCATAACAAAAACAGAGGTGGAGGATAAAATTGACTAATTTCAGACTTAATATAGAATATGACGGTTCACGTTTCAGTGGCTGGCAGAAGCAGGGCAATACAGACAATACGATTCAAGGTAAACTTGAGAATGTTCTTAATAAGATGACCGGTGAGGATATTGAAATTCATGGTTCAGGGCGGACTGATGCCGGTGTCCATGCTTTGGGACAGGTTGCCAATTTCAAATCTAATACAAATATGAACACAGATGAAATTTTAGATTATCTCAATGAATATCTTCCTTTGGATATCCGCGTAAAAAGTGTAGAAATAGCTGCACCACGATTTCACGCAAGGCTTAACGCATGCAGCAAACATTACCGCTATACAATTGATAACGGAAGAGTTGCCAATGTATTTATGAGAAAATATATGACAAGATCAACTGACACCTACAATCTTGATGCCATGAAAAAGGCTGCTGATTTTCTTATAGGAGAACATGATTTTAAGAGTTTTTGCGACAATAAACGAATGAAAAAATCCACAGTACGTACCATCGAAAAAATTGATATATCTTATAATGATGGAATACTTACTATGGATTTTTATGGAAATGGTTTCTTATATCATATGGTCCGTATACTGACAGGTACGCTTTTAAATGTCGGTACCGGCAAAATAAATCCGGATGATATACCGGATATAATTGATGCAAAGTCGCGTGAAGCTGCCGGTTTTACTGCACCTCCACAGGGACTTATGCTTGTGGAAGTCACATATTAAAAAACTGCCAGCAACCCGATAGTTGTTGGCAGTTTTTCTATTTACATTCTATGATGTGGGTGTCAAAAGGTATTTTGACACCCATCGATGCCACAGATTGCTCCATTGCTATCTGCTTTTGCCCCTTGCATCATTTTATAATACTATCAAGGATAGCAGATGCTACATCTTCCTTACTCATCTGTGGCAGTTCTTTGTATCCTTCTTTGGTTATAAGAGTTACAACATTTGTATCGACACCAAATCCGGCACCTTCAACTTTAACATTATTGGCTACAATCATGTCAGCATTTTTCTTTTCAAGCTTCTTTCTTGAATTTTCGAGCATATTTTCAGTTTCCATAGAGAAACCACATATAAACTGACCCTCTTTTTTATGTTCACCAAGATATTTAAGTATATCGCTTGTTCTTTTAAGAGGTATAGCCATATCTCCATCTTTTTTCTTGATTTTTTCGTCAGCTACACTTGCCGGTGTATAATCTGCGACTGCTGCAGCCTTGATGATGATATCCATGCTGTCCGAATTTTGGGTCACAGCATCAAACATCTCTTTGGCACTTTCGACATTTATCACCTTAACAAATCTAGGTGGTTCTATATTTACAGGACCACTTACAAGTGTTACATCAGCACCTCTAAGTGATGCTATTTTGGCAATGGCATATCCCATCTTTCCTGTAGAACGGTTGGATATAAATCTGACAGGATCAATGCGTTCAACAGTTGGACCTGCTGTTACAAGCACCTTTTTGCCTGCAAGATCTTTCTCAAATCTTATTTCTTTCAATATATAATCCAGAAGTACATCCTCTGAAGGAAGTTTTCCTGCACCTACGTCTTTACATGCAAGAAGTCCTGTTTCCGGCTGAATAACTTCCATACCAAATCTTTCGAGCTTTGCAAGATTATCCTGAACTATAGGATTATTGAACATATTGGTATTCATCGCAGGGGATATTATCTTGTGGCATGTGCATGCCATAACAGTTGTTGTCAGCATATCGTCTGCTATACCATTAGCAATCTTTCCTATCACATTGGCTGAAGCAGGCGCAACAAGCACAACGTCTGCCTTCTTTGCAAGTGAAACATGTTCTACGCTATACTGAAAGTTTCTGTCAAATGTATCTATAAGACATTTAGTACCTGTAAGCGTTTCAAATGTTATAGGATTTATAAAATTTGTTGCATTTTCTGTCATCAGAACATGAATCTCAGCATGTAATTTTGAAAGCATACTTGCCAGATTCGCTATTTTATATGCTGCTATACTTCCTGTAACTGCAAGAACTACTGTTTTCCCTTTTAACATTGTTATCCTCATTTCTACTTATCCTGAAAATATAACATTAAAGACAGTTTACTTTTACATCTCTACAATATGTAAAAGGTTCTACAAGCATTTTTATGCTGTATCTATTATGCCTCTTTGATCATATCATCTGTAAGTTTACCATATTTTTCGTAGCGTGATACCTTTACAATCTTATTGTCATCATCTACAAATACAACATGTGGCTTATGTGTTTTAACTTCTTCATTGTCCATCTGGCAGTAGCACATGATTATGACATGATCTCCTACCTGAACCTGTCTTGCTGCTGCACCATTTAAGCAGATCATTCCACTTCCCGGTTCACCTGCTATAGTGTATGTTTCAAATCTGTTGCCATTTTCTACATCTACTATCTGTACAAGT
>CAZFFA010000180.1:0-6005 GCA_964517955.1 uncultured Jutongia sp.
GTTTTCTCGGTTTCTATTCCCACTCATAAGGCGTATTCTGGTAAACATAATAATTCACCCAGTTAGAGTACATGGCATTGGCGGCACCACGCCATCTAAGAAGTGGTTTCTGTGTCGGATCATCATCCGGATAATAATTTGCAGGGATTTCAGGATTAAGTCCCCTTTTCATATCTCGCTTATACTCTGAATCAAGTGTAAGTCTGTCATATTCAAGATGACCAAGTACAAATACCTGTCTGCCATCATTGGATATAAGAATAAGATCTCCTGCCTCTTCTGAATCGGCAAGTATTGTAAGATCCTCACACGCTGCTATCTCATCATGATTCACTCCGGTATGACGTGAGTGAGGTGCATAAAATACATCATCGAATCCTCTAAGAAGCGGTTCCTTACGATGATGAACACGATGTTCATATATACCCGATTTCTTCTTTGGAAGCATATATTTATGGATTCCATAATGATAATAAAGCCCTGCCTGTGCACCCCAGCAGACATGCATTGTAGATGTTACATTTGTCTTTGACCATTCCATTATCCTTGTAAGTTCATCCCAATACTGTACATCTTCAAATTCCATATGCTCTATAGGTGCACCCGTTATGATAAGGCCATCAAATTTTCTATCCTTAACATCATCAAATGTTTTATAAAATTCATTCAAATGGCTTTCAGGTGTATTTTTGCCTGTATATGTCGCTGTTGTAAGAAATGTTATCACTATCTGCAAAGGAGTATTTGACAAACTTCTTAGAAGCTGTACCTCTGTTTCTTCTTTAAGCGGCATGAGGTTGAGGATAGCAATATAAAGGGGTCTTATATCCTGTGTTGCAGCCCTCTCCTCATCCATCATAAATATATTTTCTTTCTCCATAATCTTCTTTGCAGGAAGATTATTTTTTACCTTAATTGGCATTACTAACGCCCCTTTTCTTTGTTTATTATTTTATAATTATTTGTATTTAACTATATCAATTATAACTCATTTTTGTGATACTGTACACACCCACAATCTTTTTAGATTAGTATATCGCAACAGTTCAGCCATTCATTTCTTCAATTCATAAACCTGCCAGCTACGCTGTCAGTCGCTGCTACGCAGCTTTTGTTTATTTCATTTCAGAAATGAAAGGCTATTCCACTATAAAAATATAATAAGCAATACAATGAGCAAGCTCAAATATTGCCTATTATATTTTAATAGCTGAATTGTTACAGTGTATCATATAAAATAAGTTAAAATTTCAAAACACCTTAATCTAAAATATTATACATATTCATAAATTCCTCTTCTGTTATGATAGGAATGTTTAATTCTTTTGCCTTTTTATTCTTTGATGAAGATGACATATTGTCATTGTTAATAAGGTAATTTGTCTTTGACGTAACACTTCCTGTAACTTTTCCACCACGTTTTTCTATGAGTTCTTTTACTTCATTTCTATTGGCAAAATGATTAACAGAGCCTGTTATTACAAAGTTTATTCCTGCCATATCCTCTCCAACCGGATTATCTTCTTCTTTCTCAAATTCAACTATCTGAAGAAGGTCATTTATTATCTTATTGTTTTCTTCATCCCTAAAAAATGCTGCAAATGATTCTGCAATTATCTCTCCAACACCATCGATACTTACTAGCTCTTCTACATCCGCATTTCTTACTTTTTCAAAATCATTATGAAAATATTTACATATCATCTTTGCATTTGACAGTCCAATATTTGGGACACCGAGACTATATACAAATTTTGCTACATTAGTAAATCTTGATCTTTCTGCTGCTTCTACAAGTTTTTCATAGGACTTCTCACCAAAGCCTTCAAGACTTACTATTGTCTCTTTATGCTTGTCAAGTCTGAATAGATCAGCAAGCTCATGAAGTATTCCATGCGCTATAAGTTTTTCTATAGTTGCCTCCGACATACCATCTATATTCATGGCATCACGACTTACAAAATGTGATATTGATTTTATCTTTTTGGCAAGGCATCTTGGATTGTCACACATAAGAACTGATACGTCTTTTTCTTCATGAATGGATGTTGGTTCACCACATACCGGACATTTGTCAGGTATCACAATTTTTCCACTTCTTGTAAGATTTTCTGCTATCTGTGGAATTATCATATTGGCTTTATAAACCTGAATTGTATCACCGATTCCAAGCTGAAGCTGTCTTACAATGCTTACATTGTGGACACTTGCCCTGCTGACGGTTGTTCCCTCAAGTTCTACGGGTTCAAATATTGCCACCGGATTTATAAGTCCGGTTCTTGAAGCACTCCATTCTATATCTAAAAGTTTTGTATCTGCTGTTTCATCTGCCCATTTAAATGCCATAGCATTTCGAGGAAATTTTGCAGTTCTTCCAAGAGCCTCTCCGTATGCAATATCATCAAGAAGAAGTACAAGGCCATCCGACGGAAAATCATTTGAGGATATTTTTTCAGCAAAATATCTGACCTCATCGGGCAAAGATACCGCAGTTACCCGCTTATATTCAACCACCTGAAATCCCTGCTTCTCCATGAATTTCATCTTACATTCCTGTGAGTTTTCAAAATCAACTCCATCAGCTTCAACAAGCGCAAATGCATAAAATTCTACATTTCTCTGTGCAGTTATTTCATTATTAAGCTGTCTTACTGAACCACTGCAAAGATTTCTTGGATTTTTATACTGTTCCTCTTCTGATAACAGCTCATTTATTCTATTGAACTCTGAATATGATATTACTGCCTCTCCGCGAAGGACCATATGTCCCTTAAATGGGACATTAAGCGGAATATTTTTAAATACCTTTGCATTGTTGGTTATAACCTCACCAACCTGACCATTGCCTCTTGTGACTGCCTTTGTCATTTTCCCATCATCATAAGTTAATACGATGGTAAGACCATCCATTTTCCACGAAAGAAGTGCCTCGTTGTCTCCAAGCCACGCTGCAAGTGCTGATACATCCTTTGTTTTATCAAGTGAAAGCATAGGTGATGGATGCTGTTCCTTGGGAAGTTCACTAAGCACTTCATAACCAACACGCTGTGTTGGACTTCCAGCCATAATTATACCTGTCTCATTTTCCAGAACAGTAAGTTCATCATACAGCTTATCATACTCAAAGTTACTCATTATCTCGTCTTTTCCCTGATAATAAACTGCTGCCGCTTTATTTAATATCTTTATAAGTTCTTTAATCCTTAAAAGTTTTTCTTCCATATAATCCCCCATTTAATCATATTGCCTGCAATCTGGTAACAGTTCACATACAATTACCTGCAATCTATATTTACAACTGTTTTTTCAAATCTGCTATTTCTTTTGCTGTAAGTGAACGATACCTGCCCTTTTTCAGACCAGCCAGTGTTATATTCATTATCCTGTCTCTTCTCAGATGAACAACTCTGTATCCAAAATATTCACACATTCTCCTTATCTGGCGGTTGAGCCCCTGTGTAAGTATTATATGAAAGCTGTAATCATCTTCTTTCCACACTTTACATGGCTTTGTAACTGTATCAAGTATCGGCACACCCGATGACATTTTTTTGAGAAATTCATCATTTATTTTATGATCAACCTTTACAAAATACTCCTTTTCATGATTATATCTGCTTCGCAGTATTTTATCCATAATTTCACCCTGGTTAGTCATAAGAAGAAGACCTTCTGATGCCTGATCAAGTCTGCCTATAGGATATATACGCTTATTATACCCTATATAATCAACAACATTTTTAACCTTCTCGCCATTTTCTTTATCCGCTGTTGTACATACAATTCCCTTAGGCTTATAAAATGCAAGTATGATTTCTTCCTGCTCTTTTAATACCTTTTTACCATTGACAGTAACACTCTGCCCTTCCAATACCCTGTCACCGGCTGATGCTGTCTTTCCATCTATGCATACAGCACCTTTTTCAATAATCCTGTCTGCTTCTCTTCTTGAACAGGCTCCTGCCTCGCTTAAGTACTTATTTATCCTTGTTCCATTTACATCTTTTTTTGAAACAGTCATATTTACCTCCGTTCAAACTTATGAATGACATAAAAGGTGACCCCCTGGATCACCTTTTTATTTGTATTTTTATTTTGATGTTTTTGCTTCTTTGTCAATATCTGTGTTATCATCTGTCGCTTCTCTCGAAGCATCTGTTGCCTCAAGTTTTTCGTAAAATTTCTTTACGTCTGAGTTTGTACTTATAATTTCTTCCAGCTTTTTTTGTACAGATTCTGTCATAGCTTTTACTTCATCACTTCCATCAAGCTCATTTATTTTTTTCTGCGCTGATGAACTAAGTGATCCAAGATATATCTTATAACCACTGTCATTATCAGGAGTTACATATAAGGCAATCAAAGAAGGTACAAGTGTATCTATGTCATATATCTTAACTTCATAATAGACATACACTCTGTACGCGCCATCCTCAGCTTTCTTTATCGTACATTCTATATTTCTATATTCTTCTATATATTCAGCTTCTGCAACAAGTCTTTTTTCGTCAATTTTGCTTATATCGTTTACATATGCTGCAATTCCTTCAAGATCAACTTTCTGCTTTGCATTTAGATATCCTGTTACCAGTTCTTCAATCTGTTTATTGACATCATTGTCTGATTTATCAACCTTAGATACCTTGTTTTCTTTTTTGCTGTTGCTTACCACCTTTTTATCTTCTTTAAATTCTATAGATGGCGAAATCAAAGAAAAAGTTCCAAGACCAATAAACATGATCAGAACTGTAAATACTATTACATATATCTTATATCTGAATCGCATCTAATGCGCACTTCCTTTCAAACTAATCAAAACTCTTCTGTAAAACAATATCCTGTCACTTTCCGACAAAATACCCAAAATATATAAGCGCATCTGAAGGGACTCGAACCCCCGGCACATGGTTCCGGAAACCACTGCTCTATCCACTGAGCTACAGATGCACGCTGCTGTCTGACATAACCATCACAATTAAGCAGCAACAAAAATTATAACACAACGTTTTTTTATGGTCAAGGATGAGAATTTCTAATTTCCAATCTGCTGGTAACAGTTCAGCCATAAAGTAATAGGCAATACATATTTGAGCTTGCTCATTATATTATTGGCTATTACTTTATGGTGGAATAGCCTTTCATTTCTGAAATGAAATAAACAAAAGCTGCATAGCAGCGGCTGACAGCGTAGCTGGCAGGTTTATGAATGTAAGAAATGAGAGGCTGAACTGTTACATCTGCTGCTATGAAATTTTTTAACAATCACTCCTGAACTCGATTATATCTTCAAATCGCTTTCTTGGCCTCTTATCAGGATTTTCTTCCGGATATCCGATTGCAACTATACCTGTTAACTGGTCATCCGTTCCAATATATTTAACTAAATCATTATATGCAAAGCAGGTATTTGCAATCCACAAAGATCCAAGCCCATAATCTGTTGCGGTAAGTATCATATTCTCAATCGCTGCACCTATTGATAATGAATCGCATATTTCAACTATCCTCTTTTCATTTTCAATACCTGCAAATGGAGTTTTCTGATTTGTATTAAGAACTGCAATCAGACATGGTGCCTCATCCATAATACGGACTGTATTTTCAGCATCAGGTATTGCAAATGCCCACTCCGGCATAAGCTCATGTTTTTCCTTTTCATTGCAGATGCCCATACGCATTACATTAACAAGTTCATCCTTTTTACTGCCCTGATAAACTATGAATTTCCAGGGTTGTCTGTTCTTTGCTGATGGCGCAAGCGTAGCACTATAAATTATTTTCTCAATTGTTGTTCTGTCAATCGCATCTTTCCTGTATTTTCTTATACTTCTTCTGTTTTCTATTGCACTGATCATATATTATCAATACCTCACTCTTACAAAAATTACTTTTATAATATATCATACTATCTGATATTTTTCAGCCTCAATATTTGAATAAATTTCTCTATACGTAACAGTTCAGCCATAAAGTAATAGGCAATACATATTTGAGCTTGCTCATTA
>CAZFFA010000181.1:0-5985 GCA_964517955.1 uncultured Jutongia sp.
ACATACGTTATTTTGTTTATGTTTAAAAAATCGAAATTTCCTATAAAGAAATAAAGCATCAATGATGCTTTTATGATGTTAAGGGAAAGGACAAATAAAAGTAATGAAAGTAAATATCAATAAAATATATGAAAATAAGAGAAAAATTAACAATGAACGCACACAGAAATGCTATTGCGAAATCGTAGTAGAATATATACCGATCTTTAAAAGTCAGGATACATGTATATGTCTGACCATTGAAGGTCGGTTCTTTTGTAACAGTTCAGCCATAAAGTAATAGGCAATACATATTTGAGCTTGCTCATTATATTATTGGCTATTACTTTATGGTGGAATAGCCTTTCATTTCTGAAATGAAATAAACAAAAGCTGCATAGCAGCGGCTGACAGCGTAGCTGGCAGGTTTATGAATGTAAGAAATGAGAGGCTGAACTGTTACGTTCTTTTTGATGATTAAAGTATGGTTCTTTACAATGAGCTATATAAAAGATATAATATAAAAGATTATAAATTATAAGGAAAGGTGTGTAGTGAATGCCAATATGGAAAGCTGTTGTACTTGGAGTTATTCAGGGGCTTGCAGAATTTTTGCCAATAAGCAGTTCAGGTCATCTTGTAATAATAAAAGAAATACTTGGAGTTGATTTTGGAAGCGGCGGAGTGTTTTTTGATGTAATGCTCCATTTGGGAACACTTCTTGCTATTTTCGTTGCATTTCATAAGGATATTGCCAAATTAATAGTAGAAGGAGTACATATTTTAATAGATTTTTTTGCTAATATAGGAATTTTCTTTCAAAATATTTTCAGAGCAGGAAAGCCATATAGAAAGGTTATAAAAACTGCTTACAGAAAATATGTAATGCTTATAATAGTGTCAACGATACCTACAGGTTTAATAGGACTGCTTATGTCTGATATAGTAGAAGTTGCCAATGGAATGGTGATCGTACCGGGAATATGCCTTATAATAACAGCAATATTCCTTATTATCGCTGATCTTGCGACACCGGGTACAAAACGTCCTAAGGAGGTATCATATATCAATGCAGGCATTGTCGGAACAGCACAGGGACTTGCAACCATGCCTGGTATATCACGTTCAGGAACTACAATTACAGCATGTATCTTATGTGGATTTGACAAAAAATTTGCTGTAAAATATTCATTTATTATGTCAATACCTGCAGTTCTTGGGGCGGCTGTTCTTGAACTTAAAAATTTTGATTCTGTAACGATAGTGAGTAAAGATGTTACAAGCTGTATAATTGCGACAGTTGTTGCTGCTGTAGTTGGATATTTATCAATCTGTTTTATGATGAGACTTGTAAGAGGCAGGAAGTACACAGGATTTTCAATTTATTGTATATTGGTTGGTATTGCTACAATCATATATACTGTTTTATGATGCAATCAGTGGCATCAGTTTGTGGGGAAAATACCTTTTACCCCAATATTATTTAAAAGGAGAATATATATAAATGGCGGCAACTACTAAAAATATGAATACTAAAGCTGCGAAAAAAGGTGGTCGTGCTAAAAGCACCTCAAAAAGCCGTTCAAGAATAAATGATACACGAAATAGGAGTAATTCCGGACAGGCTTCCGGCAGAAAAAGAAAAGATATTGTAAAAACTCATCAGAGAAAAATTGAAGATGTCAATGACTATCGTGACCAGATGGCATTTGAAGCTGGTGTTACTATGCTTGTTATAGCGATATTTTCAATCTTTTTGTATGTTAGCTATTTTAAACTGGGTGGGATTGTCGGAAAAATTTTTGGTGGGCTTTCCTTTGGAATTTTTGGATGGGCTGCGTGGATTGTTCCGACAGCACTTTTTATTGGTTATGTCTTTATAACAGTAAATAAGGGTGATAGGCGTGTACCAAGAAAGGTACTTAGTCTGACAGCGGCTATCCTGTTTCTTCTCGGTCTGACAGACTTATTGTTGAAGCCGGAGATAATAACAGAATATTATACATCTAACCATGTACTTCATCATGGTTATTTTGAATGTATGGGAATGACTCTTGAAGATGTTCTTACAGATGGAAAAATGTCAGGCGGACTTCTTGGAAGAGGCGTTGCCAATATTTTTTCTATGGCATTGGGAAAAGTCGGTGCATGTATTCTTATGATTGCACTGTTTTTGTTGTGTATTTATATATTTAATGGCATTGAATTTATGAGAGCCATTAGAAAAAGGAATGCATATCGTCAGGAAATGGAAAGTACATATGAGGAAATTCTTGAAGATCATGACTATCGTGAACCGTCATATTCTGTCATTAACAGACCTGTCAGACAAAGACCTGTTATAAAAAGTGACAGACCATTACAGGCTGTCAATCTTATGCAGATGAGTTCAAAGCTTGACGAGATGGAAGCTAAGGATAAGGCTGAAAGGATAAAATCCAGAAAAACAATACAAAAAATCAAAAAAACTTCTGTTGATGATAAAATGCAGGAGATAATTGAGCCAAAGGCAAATCAGGCTAAATCAACAGTAAATGAAGATAAATTTCCCGAAAGTGAAACTATATCTGAAACAATGGCAGTGAGTGAAGAAGTTCAGGAAATGGAAAAGATTCCCATATACAGGGAAGAACTTGATAAAAAATTTGGTGGCAAAAAATCGTTGTCAGCCGTTTCAAAACCGGTTCAGAGCATGACTTCGGCTCCTCAAAAGCCAAAGATTCAAAATGATTCCAAACCTCAGCCAATAAAGACGGTTCCCGCAAGAGAGCTTCTTAAGCCTGACACACTGGAACCAGAAAAGGTTCCCGCAAAACTTCCTAAACTTGAAAAAGAAGTACGTGTAAAGAAAAATACAGAAGAGGCACCGGAACATATTGAAGAACTTCCGCAAAATAATGATACATATGTTACAAAGCCTGTATATGATGATAATATATCATATAAAAAAACGGAAAAAACAACAAATCATGGCAGAATAGGCGGCGAAGATTATGTTTCAAAGTCTTCTACATATAATGCATTAAACGATAGTAAGGCAGAAGCCGCCAGTGAAGAAAAGAAAAGGGAATATCAGTTTCCCTCTATAGAGCTTTTATCAGAACCCGTACATTCGGAAAATGCAATGTCAGATGAAGAGTTAAGAAAGACTGCAATGAAACTGCAGGATACACTCCAAAGCTTTAATGTAAATGTTAAAATGGGAGCTGTAACATGTGGCCCTACAGTTACAAGATATGAGCTGCTTCCGGAGCAGGGGGTACGTGTAAATAAGATTACAAACCTTGCAGATGACCTTAAATTAAGTCTTGCAGCATCAAGTATTCGTATAGAAGCACCAATTCCCGGTAAATCGGCAGTTGGCATAGAAGTTCCAAACAGGGTTGCAAGTTCTGTATATTTCAGGGAACTTCTTGAGGGCGAGACATTTAATAAGGCAAAATCTCCTGTAACATTTGCTGTTGGTAAAGATATTGCAGGCAAGGTGATAATGACCGATATAAGCAAGATGCCCCATCTTCTTATTGCAGGTTCTACAGGATCGGGTAAATCAGTGTGTATCAATACTCTTATAATGAGTATACTTTACAAGGCGAATCCTGATGATGTGAAACTTATCATGATAGATCCAAAGGTGGTTGAACTTAGTGTGTACAATGGTATACCTCACCTTTTCTGTCCTGTAGTTACAGATCCAAAGGAGGCTGCTGCTGCACTTAACTGGTCTGTACGTGAAATGACTGACAGATACAATAAGTTCAGAGAACTTGGTGTCCGTAATATAGCGGGTTACAATGAAAAGATCAAAACGGTTCCGGACTCAGAAAAAGCCGGATATCCTAAAATGCCGTTCCTCGTTGTTATCGTAGATGAGTTTGCAGATCTTATGATGGTTGCCTCAAAAGAGGTAGAAGATGCGGTGTGCCGTCTTGCACAGCTTGCAAGAGCTGCCGGTATTCATCTTGTACTTGCTACGCAGCGTCCATCGGTCAATGTAATTACCGGTATAATTAAAGCAAATATACCATCCCGTATCGCATTTTCTGTATCATCTGCCATTGATTCACGAACAATCATCGATAAGGGTGGTGCTGAAAAGCTTCTTGGTAAGGGTGATATGCTTTTCTTCCCGGCAGGGTATTCAGAACCGGTACGTGTTCAGGGTGCTTTTGTTTCGGATGAAGAAGTAAGCAGTGTAGTGGAATTTCTTAGAAGCAATAATGAAGAACCGGAGTATAATCATGCAGTAACCGAAGTGGTTACGACTGAATCACAGGAAACTACAGGTGAAAAAGCATCAAAACCAGACAGAGATGAATATTTTGAAGAGGCCGGACGATTCGTAATAGAATCAGAAAGAGCCGCCGCCGGACAGCTTCAGAGAAAATTTTCTATAGGCTTTAACCGTGCAGGACGAATTATCGATCAGCTTCACAAGGCTGGTGTTGTTGGACCGGCAGAGGGCACAAAACCTAGAAAAATACTTATGACAATGCAGGAATTTAACTTGATGGTAGGTGGCGGTGATCCTGTTTCTGAAGAAGAACTTGATTCTGTTGCGCAGGAATTTTCAGATGAAAATGATGGTGCGGTCACACATACTCCCGATATTTATGGAGGAGAATAATGAAAAAAGCAATATTAGTAACAAACGCATTTTTACATTCCAATAAATTTGCAGAACATTATATATGGCTTGAAAAGGCTGCTATGAATCATGGCATAACTTTAGAGTTGTGGGAAAATTCAGAACTTATGTGCGGTTATGGAATGGATGATGAGAAAGCATTAAGAGACAGATTATCGGGTGTATCATTTGTAATATACTGGGATAAGGATATTTTACTTGGTCAGAAATTATCAGATATATGTAGTGAATTGGATATCCCTGTATATAATTCTATTGATTCAATCTATATATGTGACAATAAAGCTGAGACATATCACAGGTTATGGCAGTGGAATAATACTCACAGGGATGAACAGATTCCGCTTATTCCAACTATTGTTGCACCTATGACTTATACCAACATTGGCTATACTTCACATGATTTTGTAGAAAATATTGTCCAAAAACTTGGACTTCCTCTTATAATTAAAGAGTGTTATGGTTCTTTTGGTGCTCAGGTATACAAAGCAGATACTTATGATGAAGCTGTTAAACTGACAAAAAAGCTTGCCGGTAAACCCATTATATATCAGAAATATATTGAAAAAAGCAGCGGCAGGGATATACGTCTTCAGGTTGTCGGTAATCAGGTCGTTGCTGCAATGTACAGATATTCTACAGATGGGGATTTCAGAGCCAATATAACCAATGGTGGCAGCATGAAAAAATATATACCATCAGAAAAAGAATGTCATATCGCACTTCTTACTGCGAAAGCACTTGGTCTTGATTTTGCTGGAATTGATATGCTCTTTTCAGACTGTGGTCCTGACGAGGGCGGCAGGGCTGATATAGTTTGTGAAGTTAATTCCAATGCACATTTTAAAAATATTCACACCTGTACAGGTGTAAATGTGGCAGAAGAAATTATAAAATACCTTGTCAGTAAAATGCGGTCAGTGTGAAAAATTCATATATAAAAGTTATATATACAAAGAGTATGCGCAGAAAAGAGGAGTAGTGTGAAAGCATATATAATATATCACCATGACGAAGCTGTTAAAAATGCTTCATTTATAAAGATGTTTCAGGAAGAAGGTAATAAGCACGGTATTGATTTTGAATATGTTGATCACAGCGAATACCGAAACAGGCCTCTTCCGGATCTCGTTTTAAACAGAACGCGTGATTACAAAGTAAGTCAGTGGTACGAAGAAAGAGAAGTTGCCGTTAAGCATTCTTCACTTATCACAAAGCTTGGAAATGATAAATATAAAACTATTCAATTTCTTTCTGAAAATCTGCCGGATGAAATTCTTTTCACGAAGTGGTGTCCGAAAAGTTACCTATATAGATACGATGAAATTGAAAAATATACTGCCGGCAATAAAATGATA
>CAZFFA010000182.1:0-5958 GCA_964517955.1 uncultured Jutongia sp.
TAAATCTGCAAATAGGCTGTATTAGCCTGATATAGGACAGCGAAATTTATTCATAGGAACATCTTACCTTTTACCTGTAACAGTTCATCCTCTCACATTTGCCGGCTCGATATTGATGCTCTTTCCTTTTATCTTTGCATGCTTCATCGCATCTATTACACTTGCCGCATATTCTCTTGGAACTTCTACGAATGTATATTTGTCATACATATCTATGGCACCAACGAGTTTTCCTTCCATACCCGATTCTCCTGCTATAGCACCAAGAATATCTCCCGGACGTACTCTTTGATTCTTTCCTATATTTACAAAAAGACGAACCATACCGGGCTCTGCTCCTGTATCACCAAAATCAATATCCTGTGCAAGCTTTTCTGAATCTGTACTGCCTTCACCCATATGCATCATAAGGAGTGCTGCTGCCATCTCAAGAGAAGAATAATCTCTTTCATCAAGGTGTTCCTCTATTGTATCTATCATCTTACCAAGATTTTCACTTTCTATAATCTCAGCAGCTCTTTCAAGTATCTTATCTGCCTTAATCTCAGTTATATCATTGACTGACGGTATCGGCTGACGTTTTATCTTTGTCTTGCAATATCTCATTATATCCTTGAGTTTATATATCTCACGGCCTACAACAAATGTAAATGCTCTGCCTTCTCTTCCTGCGCGGCCTGTTCGCCCTATTCGGTGTACATAGTATTCATCATCCTGTGGTACATCATAATTAAATACCGCTTCAACATCATCAACATCAATTCCTCTCGCTGCCACATCTGTTGCCACAAGAATGTCTGTACGTCCGTTGCGGAAACCATTCATAACACGATCACGCTGTGACTGCTTAAGATCACCATGAAGCCCTGCTGCAAAATATCCTCTTCCCTTAAGATCTTCCACAAGTTCATCAACCTTGCGTTTTGTATTGCAGAATACAAGAGACAGCTCCGGATCATACATGTCCAACAATCTGGACAGTACCTCACTCTTTTTGCGTGGATTAACCTCATAATAATACTGTTCAATCTTAGGAACTGTCAGTTCTTTCTTTACTACCTTGATTATTTCAGGATTTTTAAGATATGTCCTTGCAATATCCATGATTGGCTTTGGCATAGTTGCTGAAAATAAAAGTGTCTGATGTTCCTTAGGAAGTGTCTGAAGTACCGTTTCAATATCTTCCCTAAAGCCCATATTCAGCATCTCATCAGCTTCATCAAGAACAATAGTCTTTACATTGTCCATTTTCATGGTCTTTCTTCTTATATGATCTATCACACGCCCCGGTGTTCCTATTACAACCTGCGTTCCACTTTTGATAGAACGTATCTGTTTGGCTATGTCCTGTCCTCCATATATCGGAAGGACTTTTATTCCATGTAAAAACTTAGCAAATTTTCTCATCTCATTGGCACATTGTATAGCAAGTTCTCTTGTAGGACAAAGAACAACTGCCTGAAGTTTCTTATTGTGGGGATCTATCCCCTGCAACAAAGGAATTCCAAATGCCGCCGTCTTTCCTGTACCTGTCTGCGCCTGCCCTATCATATCTTTTCCTTCAAGGGCAACAGGTATAGACTGTGCCTGTATAGGACTTGCCTGTTCAAATCCCATCTCTGTAACTGCTCTTATTATTCCGGGATTCAATTCTAATTCTTCAAAATTCATAATTCACCTCATCACTGCACTACACTATTACGATAAATCTGCGGTGCAGACACAGATCCATCACACGATTTCTTATTCCGTTTTTCTACAGCAACCGCTCTATTATAGCATATATATTCGTAAATACAAGCAAAAAAGCGTCACCTCATAAATGATAGTAACGCTTAATACATTTTATTGAACTAATATTCAAAAATCGTAACAGTTTGGTCTTTATTTCTTTACTTTTACTTTTTTAATTGCTGACCATTTAGAAAAATATTTCTGTCCCTCTGCATTTTCTACATAGCTTCTAACCTGAACAGCATAATATTTTCCTGCTTTAAGACCGGATAACTTCAGATTTAAGTTGGAGATTTCTTCTACCTTTTTTGTAGTCCAGCTCTTTCCTGATAAACGATATCTTACCTCATAGCCATGAACATCTTCTTCACCTTTTTTTGCCATGACAGTAATAGCTTTTGAATTTAATGATTTTAATGTCAATTCAGGTGTTGAAATGCTGTAGTAAAATTCTATCGCGTAACCATCTGTACCACCCTTATAATAAGGAGAAAAGTGGTAATAATATGTTCCTTCAGGGAGTGTTATGGAATTTACGCCATTTTCATATATTCTGTCCCATTTTAGCTTATTATAATCTTTATCATAAATATCGTAATCCAATGCTTCGCCACCGTTGCACTCAACACATCTGAGATTAACCTTCATCGCAGCCGGAACATCTACTCTGTATACATCATATCCATCAAGCTTGTTTATCTGTCTCTCTCCCCATTTAACAGGGCTTTCCACAAATTCCTGCGCATTTACACTTGCTGTAGAAAAAATAGAACCAACAGTTAAAGCACAGGCTAATAATACACCTAAAAATTTCTTTTTCTTCATTCTTATTCCTCCATTTGATTGTAATTTTCTCTTAGAAAGCATTGTTTATGTATTCCTAAAAGTATCTGTATATATTCTATATTACAGATATTGTCACCGAAGGTAAAGTAGATTTTCTTTGATAGTAACAGTTCAGCCATAAAAATATAATAAGCAATACTTGAGCTTGCTCATTGTATTGCTTATTATATTTTTATATTCAGCAAACAATATTTATGCTATTATATTGTCATATTAATTGGAGGTTATTATGGAAAGAATATTATTATTTAATACACCCGATGCAGATAAAATCAAAAAGCTTGTCTCACCCATGAAGATCAAGGTGCTTATCGCAGATACAGACAGATACAACAAAACACTTAGAGAACTTGCTTCTACAGACAAAAAAGAAAAGCCTTCTACCGACAATGCCTTTACTGGCAAAGTTCCGGCAGAAAGCCTTCTTCTTTTTTGTGAAGTAGCTGATAAAAAAATCGATAAAATTTTGTTTCAGCTTAGGAAAAACAATATAAATATTGATTTTAAAGCAGTTCTTACGCCAACCAATTCATCATGGAATGTTCTTAAACTCTATCTTGAAATGGAACGTGAGAAAATTCAGTATGCTAATGCACTTAATTAATATACTTAATTTTTCAAATCTGCAACATCAATAGTTATGGTTTCACCGGCGTGAACCTCATTTCCGAGTATCTTCCTTGCAAGAAGTGTCTCAACTGTCTTCTGAAGATATCTCTTAAGAGGTCTTGCGCCAAATGCAGGCTCATAGGCTTCATCAGCTATATAATCTACTGCTTCATCCGACAATTTAACATGAAGTTCTTTGTCTTCAAGTCTCTTATTAAGATCAGCCATAAGGATATCAATTATACCACTTATATTATTCTTGGTAAGAGGCTTAAACATTACAATCTCATCAAGTCGATTAAGGAACTCAGGTCTGAAGCTTGCCCTAAGATCAGCCATTGTGCTTTCCTGTGCATCCTGACTTATACTTCCGTCTTCTTCTATACCATCAAGCAGATACTGTGAACCGATATTGGATGTAAGAATAAGTATTGTATTCTTAAAGTCTACTGTTCTGCCCTGTGAATCTGTGATTCGTCCATCATCAAGCACCTGAAGAAGTATATTGAATACATCAGGATGTGCTTTCTCAATCTCATCGAAAAGAACTACCGAATAAGGTTTTCTTCTTACAGCTTCTGTAAGCTGTCCGCCTTCTTCGTATCCTACATATCCCGGAGGTGCTCCGATAAGACGTGACACTGAATATTTCTCCATATATTCGCTCATATCAATACGAACCATATTGGATTCATCATCAAAAAGACTTGCTGCAAGTGTCTTTGCAAGTTCTGTCTTACCTACACCTGTTGGTCCTAAGAATAAGAACGAACCTATAGGCTTACTAGGATCCTTGATACCTGCTTTTGAACGAAGTATTGCTTCTGATACAAGTTTTACACCCTCATCCTGACCAATTACACGCTTGTGAAGCTCTGATTCGAGATGAAGAGTTTTCTCTCTTTCACCCTCATTCAGCTTGGCAATAGGAATACCAGTCCATCTTGATATAATCTTTGCAATCTCTTCCTCTGTAACATTTTCCTGTACAAGAGAACGATCCTGTGATTTAACCTTTTCTTCCTCTTCTGTGAGCTGACGTTCAAGTTCCGGAAGTCTGCCATATTGAAGTTCTGCAAGTTTTTCAAGATTATATTCTCTTTTTGCATTGTCCATCTCTGTGTGGATTTTATCTATTTCTTCCTTAATCTTATTAACCTTATCTACTGCTGATTTTTCCTGATCCCATTTTGCTTTCTGGGCTGTAAACTTATCATTTAATTCTGCAAGTTCTTTCTGAAGTGCTGCAAGACGTTCTTTGGAAAGATTGTCAGTCTCTTTCTTAAGAGCTGCCTCCTCTATCTGAAGCTGCATTATCTTACGCTGTACCTCGTCAAGTTCAGCTGGCATACTATCAAGCTCTGTCTTGATCATTGCACATGCTTCATCAACAAGGTCGATCGCCTTATCAGGCAAAAATCTATCAGAAATATATCTGTCTGACAATGTAGCTGCTGCGACAAGTGCAGTATCATTGATCTTTACACCATGGAATACTTCATATCTGTCTTTAAGACCACGAAGTATTGATATAGTATCTTCAACTGTTGGCTCATTTACCATAACAGGCTGAAACCTTCGCTCAAGTGCTGCATCTTTCTCGATATACATACGGTATTCATCAAGAGTAGTTGCACCTATACAATGGAGCTCACCTCGTGCAAGCATTGGCTTAAGCATATTGCCGGCATCCATCGCACCATCTGTCTTACCTGCACCAACTATCGTATGAAGCTCATCTATAAATAGTATAATCTGACCTTCGCTATTCTTAACTTCCTCAAGGACAGCTTTAAGTCTTTCTTCAAATTCACCTCTGTACTTTGCACCTGCAACAAGCGCACCCATGTCAAGAGCAAATATCTTCTTATCTTTAATAGCCTCTGGCACATCGCCTCTTACAATACGCTGTGCAAGTCCTTCTATAGCTGCTGTCTTACCTACACCTGGTTCACCTATAAGTACAGGATTGTTCTTGGTCTTACGTGATAATATTCTGATAATATTACGAATTTCCTCATCTCGTCCGATAACCGGGTCCATTTTGCCATCTTTCGCACGTTCTACAAGATCCGCACCATATTTTTCAAGTGTATCATAAGTAGCTTCCGGATTGTCACTTGTAACTCTCTGATTACCTCTTACCTGTGACAATGCCTGAAGGAATCTCTCGCGTGTTATCTGAGACTGTTTCATAAGTGCCTTGATTTCTTTGCTTGGATGAGCAAGAAGACTTAAGAAAAGATGTTCAACAGATACATACTCATCTCCCATTCTCTTAGCTTCATCTTCCGCATACATAAGCGTCTCATTGAGTGGCTGGTCAATGTGCATCTGACCTCCAGATACTTTTGGACGCTTATTAAGTAATCCCTCAATCTGTGCCGTAAATACTTCTGGCTCTATTCCCATCTTTTCTATAAGTTTACGAATAAGGCTGTCTTCCACATCCATCATAGCCATAAGCAAATGCTCCTGACCGATTTCCTGATGTCCATAGTCCATAGCGATTTTTTCGCATCCCTGTACAACTTCCTGGGACTTCTGTGTAAATTTACTGATGTTCATCTGTCCTTCCTCCCCTCTGACTGCATACAGAACTCTCAGATATCATTTTCAATATGCATATTTGATATGCTAACTTTTTGTTGTCTGCAATCATAGCACCGTTTATTAGCACTGTCAATAGGTGAGTGCTAATTATTTGATATTTTTTGTAACAGTTCAGCTATAAAAATATAATAGGCAATATTTGAGCTTGCTCATTGT
>CAZFFA010000183.1:0-5906 GCA_964517955.1 uncultured Jutongia sp.
CTCACCGGTTGTGAATTGCTTTCAGATTTTCTAGCTTAGCTTTAGCGTTTACAACAGACTTTAGCTAACTAGAAAGAAATCAACGACTTAGCCGCTGATTTCAACAAATAAAAAATCGACCTTAACCCAGGCCGATTTTTTATTTTCCTCTACATTTTTTCATTTCTAGAATAGCTCCAGTTGAGAAGGCTCAGGCGGCAATGGTTTTGTTTTACGCCCATAAAACACCTGGATTTTGCCAAACTGCTTATCGGTAATGCAAAGCAAGCTAACCGTCCCCTTGGGCGGCATAAAGGACTTTACTCTGGCGATATGCACATTCGCATTTTCAACAGAAGCACAATGCCGAATGTATATCGATAGCTGAAAACGAGAGAAACCATCCTTCAACAAATTCTTTCGGAATTCGCTATGCCGCTGACGTTCGACTTTGGTTTCCGTCGGCAAATCAAAAAAAACAAGAACCCACATAATACGGTACTCACTAAGGCGTTCCATCCTGCACCTCCGGATAGAGAACCTTTCGATTTTCCCCGGCATAGCACCGATAAAGGGACGTTGTCGTTGTCGCCACCGCATTCATGAGCGGACTCCGCTTTCCGTCTATGTAAGTATCCATCACCGGAATAACGAGCAAAGCGGTTTTCAATTCCGTAGTCAATTCCTGAGGATACTCTCCCAATTCCTCCAATTTTTGAACAATTAATTTATCTACAATTGGACGATAGGGTTCCATGATATCGTCCGCGAGACAATAAGCATTATAACGATTTTTATGATGGATTCCCAATGTCGGCAATAGGCCACTCGCCACAAGCGAGCGAGCCACTACGCCTCGCAAAATAGCATAGCCATAATTCAGCAAATTATTGGGAGACTTCCCATATCGATCTCGGCGAAAATCTTCTATATCCGGGAACATTTCCTTCCAATAAAACGCAGCAGCAACCGCTTCACGATTATCCGAATCCCCGCTTCGAACCTCATTGGACCATGTGAACATCTGTTTTGCAAGGTTACCTCTCACCTGCTGTAAAACCTTTGCCTGATTCCATATTTTCTGCTGAACCGTCTGTTGCCACAGTTGCTTCCTTAGCGGCACAGACGCCTCTATTTGCGCTCGGAAACGTTCACTTTGCAACGAGTTTCCCATTAAAGGGAGAAACAAGCCAATTGGCAAATGCGATGCACCTGTAGTAATAACGGCGCAATTATTTTCCAGCAAGGTTCCCAGTAAGATATTGGACATCGTTATTCGCGGATTGTCCAACACCAAAAAGCCGATATCTTCTATCGGCACTGTTTTAGCTTCTTCGTCAGGCTTATTGACGACAAGCTGGTTGTTTTTTAAGCTGAGATACGCCGGATTCCCAAAAAAAAGAGTCCGTTTTATCATAGCACCCCTCCATGCTAAATCAGGTTAAGTCAGAGCATTTAATACTCCCCTACGGAAACAATTTGACCGATATGATTGACTCGAACTTTCACACAATTTCGTAAACCATTTGCATTTCTTATTCGTTTCCATGTGATATCTTGCAATGATTTTACATCACCCAGAGTACTTTCCAAATGATGCCTAAAACAATAATCTTTCGTACTAAACTTCTGCACTCTGAAAAGGTTAGGGCTTATCTGCGCATAATTTTGGGGATCCAAGAAATCAATCTGTTTCGGGTCAAAACCGGTAGATTCATGCGGGAAAACAAAGAATTCATTTTGCTTCATAGTAAACAAGAAACGCCACCCTAAGTTCTGGTTAAATTCCTTGTCCACAACAGGGAGCCCCTTTACAGCTCGTTGCGTTGCCTCTAAGAAAGAAATAATGTGTTCCTGCAAATCACCCTTTGCATCTTGGAAAATGGCAACATGGTGATTATTTGCAGTATTTACAAAATCGCGATTATTCCGTAAAGAGACTGCGTTGCTCACGCCACGAATAGTAACATGAGTTACAGAGATTCCCTTTTCCTTGTTTAACCAAATCGGATTGTCCTTCAGGTTTACAAAAGCCTGCTTTGGATCGTTGCCAAATTCCGTTAAACGATCGTTCAAAACTTTCTGCACCTTTTTGTCTATCACCTTATCGACGTTCAAATCAGGAGCAACCGCTTTACGAATAGTGTAAACCGTTTCATAGGTCTTGGTTTTTACCAAGCTTGGCACTTGTTTCGTGTGCAATTCATCCAAATAAATTGGATTTTTTTCCAAACTGTTCTTTCCTGTAAACGCCTTTTTGGGGTCGCCATCAAAAGCATTCAAACGCTCTAAAAGCACATTGCGATACTTAAAATTACAAACGGTTGCAATTTTTTCTGCAGTAAGCTTGGCATCTACTTTTTCATTTTTTACGACTTCATTTTGGAAACTACCGTAAATAGATTCATTATGTAACTGACCACGAGGAGTCAAAGTTCTTTGCTTATTCAGCTTACCGTCTTTGCCTTTGCTGACATTCGTGTTCAATGTTACAACCTTATTTCGGGCTTTTATTGAAATCAAAGTAGATTCCAACTGCTGCTTCGCTTCCGCTCTAAACTCATCTAATGGAATCGGCGGGTAGAAGCGCAATTTTCCCTGCTTGTCTCGATACAGTTCCTTCGCTTCAATAGACGCTTCGATTCTTTTCACATCCGCAGGATTTACCTGGCTCAAATCGTATTTAGAAAGATCTACAACATCCTCTACGCCCTTTGGGGTTCTTGCATTCAGATTATTCAAATACTGAATGTAGCTGCGTTTTGTAAACGCAATCGTCAAAGCATCCATTGCATGATGACGGTGGTCATTTCGCTTTGTCCAATCCTTAATTCGACGAATCGTCCGACCATCCTTATCCTTCCAGCTTTCCGTAAGTCCTAGTTTATCATACTTATTCCAATTCAGCTCTTGCATAACATCCACAAGTTGCCAATCCTCACGCAAGCGATCCGTCACAGATCCCGTAGTAGCGACAACGAAGGGAACCAAATCTTCTAGCATTTCACGCGCTTTCTTTGCGATATACTGGGTATCTCGCAAATCACGTTCAATAAAGCCAGTCGGAATATCTTCTTCTCGCATCAGCAAATTTTTGTACTTCGTTTTGCTGATAGCCCCTTCGCTAAAGAGCTTGTCAATTCGAATTTTATACTGTTCCGCCTGTTCTTCTCCATACTTAGACATAACATAGTCAAAAGCGGTCGAGTCACTTTTTTCAAGATTGACTTGACGAGCTTCCAGAGTTTTATTGGCAAAAGAATCGTCAAAGCGTCTAGCTTGTGGAATAATATGTTCAATATCAAACTCTTTACTGAAAAGCTTTTCTGGAGAAATATATGTTCCCGAATAAAGAGTATGGCCTCCATTTGCATCCAATTCTTTATAAAGTCGATAGCGCAACAAATCATTACGACTTGGATGTTCAATGCCAAAGTCTCGCTGCAAGATAGTGCGATATTCTTCATACTTTGCCGTATTTTCTTTAATGGCATCCGCCATATCTTGGCGTTCCTTCGCACTCTTTTTCAATTCACGAGCGAGTTCAATGCGAATTTCATCCGGCTTACCGTAGCCATCCACAACCGCATTGACCACATTCACCATCTGGTTCAAAATTTTTTCAACAACTGGATTATGCAAGCAATGCATCGGAAGCAATTCCAGATGATCCTTGTAAATCTTTTTTGCTAACTCTTCCTTTGTCAAAGAGCGCTTAGAATGTTTATAGCCGGCCAACTCACAAGCTTCGCTATACATCTTGCCTTGCTTCATGAATGGCAAGATTTTCTTCAATGCCTTCACGGAAAGGCTTCCATAATCTTCTTCAAATGTTACTGCAGAAAGGGTCGCAGCGCTCTGGAAATCCATTCCACACAGTTCCTGAAGCTTTTCAATGAGCTTTCCATCCCCTGTAGGAGTTTTATCCCCTTCAAAAGAATAGAGCAAATGCCACAATTTGTAAAGCGGCTGGATTTCAAAATCCTTGCCATCTAAGGATGTATCGAACGTTAAGAAATCCGTTTTGAACCCATGTTTTTTAAAATTTTTCTGAACAAGTTCCAAAACTTCTTTTGCGGAGAATTTCGCAAATGCAAATTCCCCATCCCCATTCATTTCAAGAATATTTCGATAGGCTTCAAAAAGTTTTTGCTGAGTGGTATTGCCATCTAACTTATCCAAATTCAAATCATAATTTCGATAAGATTTTCCAAACAATACTTTCAAAGCATCAGCCTTAGAAAGAGAACCCTTCAAATTCAATTCTGCAAAAAGTTTTTCTTTTTCCTCTTGCTTTAAAGAATCAAATTCGCCATCTTCCTTGTTCACAACAATCAAATTATTTAAGTTCTGCCAAATGCGGAATTCCTGATAAATCGGAGAGGACTTGGGAGCAACTCTTGGTCCAATTTTCTTTACCTTCGTAGCGCCATCTACCCGGAATGTTTTTTCAACGCTTTCTAACTCGCAGATACTGATTAAATTTTTTTGTGATTTGAGCGGGCGCTGATAAAAAATAACGACATCTCGAATTCTACGTTTCAATTCAGGAGTTAATTCTTTATGGAATTCGGACTGTTTGCTCCATAATTTATCAAATTCGTCCATATAATCTTGACGATAGAACACCTGATTTTTCAGGCTATAATGCGGATTTTTTTCTAATTCCGCCATTTGATATTGACCAACAGTCAAATTATTAAAACTTAACTCCTTGCTTCGGTCACCGATTGCCCCTAAGTAGCCACTTGACGAATCGATTTGTCCATTAATATTCTGCAAAACAATAGCAAGACTTTCTAAATCCATTTTCTGCGACAACGCTTGAACACGCCATGCATAATCTTCTTTCTTTTGTTCAAAGCCCTTTGTCGTCCTCTTGCTTCCTACAAGAGAGAATGGAGTTTTACAAATCGCCCATGTTTGGTTCTTATTTTTTCCCTTTAATTCAGCCCGCAATGAGTCTGTTAAAATTTCAGGATAGAAATTCTTTTGGAAATTCCAAATCTTATCAAACTCCGCCTGCAAATCTGAGCGATAAAAATCCGGTTCAAAACGTTTTCCTTCGGCATATAGAGAATTGACGAATTGACCAGGTGTTAAATTTTCATCGTAAAGCTTTTTTGCAATCGCCATTCCGTCGATAAGTTTGCCATCCTCTTTATTTTTTGCCTTACGACTGCTCTTATAACCACGTTTTTTATTGATCATGAGCAAAATACGCGCAAATTCAGAAAGAGAAACCTCATCTGTCGCGGCTTTTGCTCTTAAACGATACGTTTCAAACGTAGAAGCATTTCCATGTTCAGCAAGGATAGCTTCATCGTCAATAAAACGATTTTCCTTGAGGAGTTTTTTCAAATATTCGCGACGAAGTTTATAACGTTGCAAATTACGACGCGCCGAACGGCTTTTTGTACGCGCCGCACTGCTAGAAATGCTCTTTCCCCCATTAAAGTAGAGAATCGGATCGCCTTTAATAGCCTGACCATCAGCAGCATTCACAAAGTTATCAAAGCTAATGGTTCTAACGCCCAATTTTACAATCGAAGACTTTTCGCCTTCCTTTTCCGCTTCATTCACCACAGCCCAACCAATCGAATTCGTCCCTAAATCGAGCCCCAAAATTTTCTTCATCTAAGCACTCCTATGCTTAATATTTCCAATTAGAAAAATATATCTTTTACCGTTCAAAACGCGAAAATTTCATTAATTTAGGCATTTTTACGCATATTTACCAAATATTCTACAAGGCAAATACTTATAAAAATACATTTACGGAATGACAATTTATGTCACAAGATTTTACACAAGCCTATTGACTTTTACAAAAATCAGATCTATATTGTGAATACAAATCTGAAAGCAATTCACAATAAGGATTATTCCGTTGTGAAAACATTTAGAGCGGCGCGCAAGCGTCGCTC
>CAZFFA010000184.1:0-5853 GCA_964517955.1 uncultured Jutongia sp.
AACATATATGGTAAAAGTTCGATTTAAAAAATCGTACTTTTGACACTCACATCATATTATAAAAATCATATAACTATAGTGTAATAGAATAAATATTGGTAAGTTCATATGCCAAATCGAAAATACAGCCAGAAATAAAAAAGGATTTTCAAGGCATTTTGCATAGATGATAACAGCATAAATTGATATAAGAATATTTACGAAGGGCGTTGAATGTCGTCAGTGCTTAAAGGACGTATTATGTCCTTTTATGCACTGTTACGTACATTCATTCGAGGCGGGAGCCGTCCCTGAGTAAAAATCTTATATCATTTATGCGCTTTATGTATAAAAAAAGTATACAGTGAAATTTATTTATTAAAAAATCTATTGACAAATGCATATGAAGTATGTATGATATATGAGTATGCCGCTTAACGAGGCTCCTTGAAGTCATATTTGTATGACGCCATAGTTAGCGAGTAATGATAAAATAGGAGGTGCACGTATGTACGCAATTATTGCAACAGGTGGAAAGCAGTACAAGGTATCCGAGGGTGATGTCATTAACGTAGAAAGACTTGCTGCTGAAGCAGGAGAGACAGTTACTTTTGATCAGGTTGTTGCTGTAAATGATGGAACTATGAAGGCTGGAGACGATGTAGCAAACGCAACAGTTACAGCTTCTGTAGTTAAGGAAGGCCGCGCAAAGAAGGTTATCGTTTACAGATATAAGAGAAAATCTGGATATCATAAGAAAAACGGTCACAGACAGTCTTACACACAGGTTAAGATTGAAAAGATCAATGCTTAATTAAATGTGTGGTGATTCGTTTTCATCCAGAAGATAGAATCGCAGAAAAGGTGACAGTATGATTAAAGTTGATATATATCAGGATCAATCAGATGTGGTATATGGATTTCGTATGGAAGGACATGCCGGATATGCAGATGCAGGTGAGGATATTGTCTGCGCTGCGGTTTCTGCACTTGTAATCAATACGATAAATTCGATAGAAGCATTTACAGATGATAAATTTGAAAATGCAGTCCACAAGGAAAAAGATGTTGTTACATATAGTATAACATCAAGACCGGTTGGAGATGCCGCAAAGCTGTTACTTAAATCATTAGTTCTAGGTCTTCAGGGCATAGAACAGGAATATGGCAAAAAATTTATTAAAGTTAAAATTAAGAGAAAGCAGGAGGTGTAATAACATGTTAAAGATGAACCTTCAGTTATTTGCTCATAAAAAGGGAATGGGTTCTACAAAGAATGGTAGAGACTCAGAGTCAAAGAGATTAGGAGCAAAGAGAGCAGACGGACAGTTCGTACTCGCTGGTAATATCATTTACAGACAGCGTGGAACAAAGATTCTTCCAGGTGTTAACGTTGGACGTGGTGGAGATGATACATTATTTGCATTAGTAGATGGTGTTGTTCGTTTTGAAAGAAAAGGTAGAGACAAGAAGCAGGCTTCCGTATATCCAGTTGAAGCTAAATAAGTCTTTAGACCGGTATATCCGGTTGACCGATACAGGGGCTGTTTTTAACAGCCCCTCTTTTAGATAAAAAAATAGAAAGAAGGTGGAATGATGTTTGCAGATAGCGCGAAAATTTATATACGTTCCGGTAAAGGTGGAGATGGACATGTTAGTTTCAGACTTGAACTTTATGTAGCAGCAGGCGGACCGGATGGAGGAGATGGCGGAAAAGGCGGAGACCTTATATTTGAGGTTGATCCCGGTATGAATACTCTCAACGATTTCCGTCATATAAGAAAATATGCGGCTGGTGATGGACAGCCTGGCGGAAAAAGACGCTGTCATGGTGCTGATGGAGAAGATCTTGTCGTGAAAGTTCCAGAAGGAACTGTTGTGAAAGAAGCTGAAACTGGAAAAGTTATAGTTGATATGTCGCATGATTGTAAACGTGAAGTCATCCTGCGTGGAGGAAGAGGCGGCAAGGGAAATATGCATTATGCAACGCCTACGATGCAGGTTCCAAAGTACGCACAGCCTGGTAAACCCGGCAGGGAACTGAATGTAATACTTGAACTTAAGACTATTGCTGATGTGGGACTTGTTGGCTTTCCTAATGTAGGTAAATCCACATTCTTATCAAGAGTAAGCAATGCTAAGCCAAAGATAGCAAATTATCACTTTACAACTTTGCAACCTATGCTCGGAGTTGTAGACCTTGAGGGTACAGATGGATTTGTAATTGCAGATATACCAGGGCTTATTGAAGGTGCAGCCGATGGTATAGGTCTTGGCCATGAATTTCTTAAGCATATAGAAAGAACAAAAGTGTTTATTCATATGGTTGATGCAGCTTCAACAGAAGGTCGTGATCCACTTAATGATATCAATATTATCAATAGTGAGCTTGCAAAGTATAGTGAGGAACTTGCACAAAGACCACAGGTTATTGCTGCCAACAAAACAGATGTCTTTTATGGCAATGAAGAGGATACGGTTATAACACTTCTTAAAGAAGAGTTTGAGCCAAAGGGAATAAAAGTATTTCCAATATCTGCTGTAAGTGGTAAGGGTGTTAAGGAATTATTGTATTATGTAAAGAAGCTTCTTGATGAAATTCATGAAGAACCAACCGTATTTGAGAGAGAATTTACTATAGAAGATATGACATTCCCTGATGAGCCATATACAGTAGAATATGACAGTAAAGACGATATGTATGTAGTTGAAGGTCCTAGAATTGAAAGAATGCTTGGTTATACCAATCTTGATTCTGAAAAGGGATTCCAGTTCTTCCAGAAATTCCTCCATACAAGCGGTATTTTAGAGGAACTTGAGGCACTTGGAATAGAAGAGGGCGATACAGTACGTATGTACGAATTACAGTTCGATTATTATAAGTAAGCTTATAATCTGGTGAGGTATTATATGGAGAGTATTTCTGTTAAGCTTGAAGCTTTTGACGGACCATTGAGTCTTCTGCTTCATTTGATCGAAAAAAATAAAATAGATATATTCGATATACCGATCGTAGAAATTACGGATCAGTATATGGAAATTATTTCTGCCATGGATCAGAAAGATCTTGATATAATGAGCGACTTTCTTGTCATGGCGGCTACTTTGCTTAAAATAAAATCAAAGATGCTCCTTCCTGTAGAAGTCAGTGAGGATGGAGAGGAAGAAGATCCAAGAGCAGAGCTTGTTGAAAGGCTATTAGAATATAAAACATATAAATATGCTTCATTTGAATTAAAAGACCTGGAAATGGATGCTTCAAAACTGATATATAAAGCTCCGACAATTCCACCGGAAATAGCTGATTATCACGAAGAGGTAAATATATCTGATCTTTTATCTGATGTAACACTTGCAAAATTACGCAGTATATTTAATGGAGTTATGAAGAGACAGATAGATAAAATTGATCCGATAAGAAGCAAATTTGGTGAGATAAAAAAAGAAACCGTAAGTCTTGAAGACAGGATTATATATATTGAAGAATATGCTATGCTTCATTCAAAATTCAGCTTTAGAAATATGCTTGAGAAAAGTCATGGAAAAACTATGATAATAGTAACATTTCTTGGAATTTTGGAACTTATGAAGGTTGGTAAGATTAAGGTAGAGCAGGAGAATATATTTGACGATATATGGATAACGTACAACAATAAAGCTCCAGATGTAGAAGTTGTTCCTTCAAGTGCAGGATGATTTATAAATAGAACAGGCAGGGATTATCGTATGACGAACAAAGAATTGGAAGCGGCTATAGAAGCTATACTCTTTACTATGGGCAAGGCAGTTGAACTTGAAAGAATTGCTTTGGCTACAGGACAGGATGAAGATATATGCAGAAAAGTTATATGTGATATGATGAAAAAATATTGTGAAGAGGACAGAGGTATACAGATAATTGAGCTTGATGGTTCATTTCAGATGTGTACAAAGTCTTCAATGTATGAGTATCTTGTAAAAATTGCGCGTGTTCCCAAAAAACATGTACTTACAGATGTTTTACTTGAGACTTTATCGATAATTGCATACAAACAGCCGATTACAAAAGTTGAGATAGAACACATACGAGGTGTAAAGACAGATCATGCTGTCAATAAGCTTGTAGAATACAATCTTGTCTGCGAGGCAGGAAGACTTGATGCCCCTGGAAAACCTATTCTTTTTGCTACTACGGAAGAATTTCTGCGTAATTTCGGTATAGAATCGCTTGAAGATCTTCCTATGGTAAATCCTGAAAAAATCGAAGATTTTAAAATTGAAGCTGAGAAGGAAGTTGAACTCGAACTTGAAATTTAAATTATGGAAAGGACCTGAATGTTGTTATGAAGTTTGTAATGGATACACATACACATACTATTGCAAGTGGACATGCATATAATACCATCAATGAAATGGTAAGAAGAGGAGCGGATCTGGGCCTGGAGCTTATGGCGATAACAGATCATGCACCAAAAATGCCGGGCTCTTGTACTCATATGAATTTTCTCTATTTCAGAGTTTTAAGAAGAGAATAATTTGGTTTTAAACTATTTTTTGGTGCAGAGTTAAATATTATTGATAAAAATGGAACTTTTGACCTTACAGGTGAAGCACTGGATGCTATTGATATAGGTATAGCAAGTATGCACACTCCATGCTATAAATCAGGGACAGCAGAGGAAAATTTACAGGCATATATTGGTGCGATGAAACAGTCTCATGTCAATATAATTGGTCATCCTGATGATGGAAGATTTCCTGTAGATATAGAAAAGCTTGTACTTGCAGCGAAAGAATATAATGTTTTGCTTGAACTTAACAATAGTTCTCTTAATCCTGACGGATTTAGAAAAGATACTGAAAAAAATGATATTGAAATGCTTGAATACTGCAAAAAGTATAATCAGTGTATCGTAATTGGAAGTGATGCTCATGTTGAAGAAGATGTAGCAAACTTTGACAGGGCAGTTAAAGTAATAGAAAAGACGGATTTTCCTGAGGAGCTTATAGTAAATACATCTGTTGAGAAACTGCTTGATTATATCCCATATGCGAAAATCTGATAAAGAAAGCCGTTACTATGTAATGAAGTCATATGATTGCATGGTAACGGTTTTTTTATGGTAAATATTATTTGTCTGCTTTTGAAGTCTTTCTCTCTGGTTTACCTGCCTGCTTCTTTTTTTGACCAAGAGTGTCATCAATGAGATTTTCTATAATGTTTTTTTTGACCCATACGTCAAAGCTAAGCATACATATAAATGCAAATTTGGCAAGTTCCTTTTTTTCATCGGGATCATTTATATCTGTAAAAACTTCATCTGATTTCTTGAGCTTTCGTATAATGTCCCTAAGCTGGGAATTTACATTTTCTTGTTCAAGCTTAACAATTTCCTCGTATATATTTTCAAGACTTAAGCCCTCTTTTTCATTGAAAAATCTAGCTGTTATAGGATCAAGAATACTTTTTATATCACTGATAGCGAGAAAATTTTTGAAATAATAAATAAATATAAGAAGAAGCATATGCTCTTTTGTATATTTCTTTTTGACAGGAGGTGGAAGAAGGTCGTTTTTAGTATAATTATTTATCATAGTTTTGGTAAGAATTTTATCATCATCAAATCGTTTTGATGATTCAAGATGCTCATCCATAAAAGTTGTGACCTGATCCATATAAAGATCAATATTTGGAATGTCCTGTGGATCGATATAATCTATGTTTTGCATACTGCGAATGAGATTAAGTATTTCTTTATTATACCTTTCATGCATGTCAGTCTGTCCTTTCGGTAATTAGAATAATGTAAAAATACATATAATATTAGTATAGCGTATTTGAGATGGGATATCAAGCAGGCTTCCCAATCTTAGTAACGTCTTAATTTTAAGGTG
>CAZFFA010000185.1:0-2264 GCA_964517955.1 uncultured Jutongia sp.
CTTCGTCAGGGTGAGTTACGATCATATTGTCAATATGGCTTATACCATAGTATCTTAAAAAAGGGAGTATACGGTATTCTCCTACTGATTTTGTATCAGTGCTGCCACCGTCTATCATATATGTATGGCCGGATGGACTTCTTATAAAAATACAGTCGCCCTGCCCTACATCAAGAAATGTTATGAATAGTCCCTTGTAATGATATGTATAAAATAAAATCACAAAAGAAAGTGCGGCAGATAAGGGAATATAAATTCGGTTTTTAATAATGAAATGTGTATTATCACTATTTTCATGAATTATGACCAATAAGAGCATCAGAATAAGATAATAAATTGCAATCTGAATTGGCGATGGTCTGCCTGTAACGATTATATGGTATGGGAGCTTGTTTGCAGCATTGCACAACAATTCATATAATTTAAGAAGATAATATGCTCCACCTAGAATAAATCTGGCAGCAGGCATAAACAAGAGCCCTGTGATGCCGCCCAGTACAGCCAATATCACAAGAAGTGATGCAAGTGGGATAACCAGAAGATTGAGAAATACACCATAAGGTGGATATTCATAAAAGAAATACAGTATAACAGGCAGGGTTGACAACTGTACTGAAATACTTACAAGAAGCATTTCACAGACAGTTAATTTTATATTGTGTGATAATTTCTTCAGAAAATCCAATAAGTTATTATCTGATTTTTCTTTTTTCATTCTTTGCACAGCTCTTTTGTGGTGTCGTATCCCTTCTTCGCCGCCATATATTACTAAAAGAAGTTTTGGATATATAAGTATTATTCCGAGAACTGAACCAAAGGACAAAAGAAAACTACAGGACATGATAGAAAACGGCTTTTGTATAAGTATAATTACTGCGCTTACTGCGGCTGCTGATATACTGTCATAACTTCTGCCTATAAGAAATGACAAGATAGAAAGTATCATCATAATTACTGCCCGGCTTGTTGAAATGCTAAAGCCTGTCATACTTCCATATAGTATAAGAACGGATATACTTATTGCAGATACAACAGGTCTTGGAATGTTAAGAAAGATAAGCAGATTATACAGACTCATACAGATGATTGTTATGTGCAGTGCACTGATAGCAAGTATATGTGATATGCCATTTATCTGATATAGCTTTTTGATATCGGTGTCAAGAATTGATTTATCGCCAAGTATCATTGCATTTATTGTTCCATATTCTTTTTGAGGGAGACATAGTTGATAAACAGATGAGATATTTGATTTAAGCTTTTCCAGTGAATCAGAAAAAATATCATATTTACTGCTGATTATATCAATAGAATTACATTGAAATGTATAATATATATTTTTTTCCTTGTAATAGTCTCTTTGATTGAATTGACCCGGATTTGATGGGGGAGGAATTGTTTTGATCATACCATTTGATCTTATGTGGTTTCCGATACGGATTTTTGGCAGAACTGATATATACATCAGCAGATTAGACAGATGATAGCTTGTATTATCTTGTTTTAGTGTTACATTTACATCTTTTAGATATACTGCTGTCGAATTAGATTTATTTTCTGTGTGATGAATTATTCCATCAATATCTGCTTCTGCCTGATCATTGATAACACTGTCAAGAATATAATACCTTTGATAATAGATTTCTTTTTTGTATATATTTAAATAGAGAAGTAAAAGAAGAAGTGAAGCAAATATCCATAAAGACGGTCGTCTTATTATAATCCCCCCTTTTATTGAATTGTATTTTTATAAATTTTATAAATAAGTAGTTTGAGTTAAAAGGCATTTTGCCTGTAACTTATGCCAAAGATTGCTCTATTACCAGGAAATATCCGTTTTATTTTGATGAAGTTACTATGTCAAGATTTCTTGTGAATGAATCTCCAAAATTGATGTTATCGTTATACATAGGAACCTGTTCACCGTTGATACTGAATTGTACCTTGTTGATGGTTGGAAGTTCAACAAGAGTATTAACTACAGAGTATATAGCTACTTCATCTGTGATGGTATCCGGTTTATTAAGAAATTCCTTTGAAAAATCTACATAACATGTTTGTTCTTTAATTGTAACTTTATTAAGAGTATGTCCCTTTGGAATAGTTGAAAGCAGTGCCTTGTCTTTTATTCATTTTATAATTTCAATTGTTTTATCTTTCGATTGATCATCATGAATCAATATCTCAAAATTTTTATAAGTCTGATTGAGACAAGAAGTGAGAGTCTCTTTGATGGTTTTCTCTGCATTGTAAGTACAGATGAG
>CAZFFA010000185.1:2274-5800 GCA_964517955.1 uncultured Jutongia sp.
AGCAGTCCCTTGTCTTTTATTCCTTTTATAGAAGATGGATCTTTCATTAGCTGTTCGATTGCAAGCTGTTCAAGCGGGATTGTTGCATCATATGTTATTTCAACAGGTGTTTCGATAAGTGAAGTTCCGGTACTGCTGCTGAAATAAAGATGAAGAAGTGCGCTTTGTTCATAGCTTTTTTCGCCACCTGTATTATCTATAAATACATCTGCAGTCATAAGACCAATTGCATCCATTTTTGAATCAGTGAGAGGCTGGCCGGCAACATAAAATTCAATTGCATTTACAGCCGGAATCTGACAAAGTGTTTTAACTATAGCAGCACGTCTTAGAATTTCTGATGTTCCTGTATAGTTGCTATAGGCAGCATTCAGATACAGGGATAATTCACCTGAATCTGTAAGCTTATAATCATCAATATCAACGTCATCAGGAATTGCCTTTTTCATTGAAATATCGTCAGGCTCCTGTTTAAGTTTTTTGATAAATTCATCAATCAGTTTACGGGTAGATTCCTCTGATGGCTGATAACGCTCATATGATACTTTCGTTTCTGTTGCGTCTACTCCAAATATATAATATCCATTGTAATTATCGGAATTTTTTTTCGATTTACAGCCGCTTAGAAATGATGACATGGCAAAAAGACATATCACAAATAAAATATATTTTCTTTGTATTGAACATTTCATGATAATTACCATGCCTTTCCTAAAAGATTATGCAATATAATTAAGTGGGATTCGTACTGTAAAAGTTGTACCTTCTTTTTCTTTGCTATACAGTTTTATTGAGCCCCTGTGAAGCAGAATAACACTTCTTGTTATAGACAGACCAAGACCGGTTCCGCCTGTTTCTCTTGAACGTGCCTTGTCAACACGGTAAAATCTTTCAAATACATTGTCCTGTAATTCTTCAGGTATTCCGACACCTGAATCCTGTACAGTCACATAGAAGAATTTGTGGTCGGCATTAAGTGTTACTCTTACCCATCCATCGTCATAGTTATATTTAATGGCATTTTCAATAAGATTATTAAATGCCATAGAAAGTTTTACTCCATCTGCATCTGCCATAACCGGTCGGAAACTTTCGAATATAAGTTCGATATTTCTTTCGGCAGCAATGGGACGAAGTCTTTTTAAAAGCTGTTCAAGAAGCTCATTGATACTTATATTGCTTACTACCATCTGAGCAGAGTTTTTATCAAGTTTAACCATCGATAAAAGGTCATTGATTATCTGCGTCATTCGTTCTATTTCAGTTGTGATATCTCCAAGAAATTCACGATAGATTTCTTCCGGCATTCCCTGTTGTGAAAGAAGAGAATCAGATAATACTTTCATAGAAGCTAATGGAGTTTTTAACTCATGAGATACATTTGAAACAAATTCCTGTCTGGAACTATTCTGATTTTGTATAACGTCTATCATCTGATTGAATGAATCAGATATTGTAATAAGTTCAGAGTAACCATGAATATCAATTTTTTTATCCATGTCTCCCTTTGAGATATCATCTATAGATTCAGTAACTTTTTTGAGCGGTTTGGTAAGAAAGTAAGAATATATAAATGATATGATAAGAATAAATACTGCTATTCCAAACAATACAAAAATTATCTTGTGAGTTACCTTTCTGGACACATGAAGAATGTTCTTAGTAGAATAGCTTATTATGATAGCACCGCATACACTGTTATTTGTCTTAGAATCGATGATAGGCATAGTAAGCTGCTGATATTCACCGAGATTATTAAGATAATTTGTATCAGCCGAGTTACTGTTAAAACATTTTACAACTTCTGTTGATATAAAAGTTTTGCCCTCCTCAAGCCCATATGTATCTTTAATAATGCGAAGGTCTTTATCTACAATAATAACACGTCCCTGATAGACATTGGCTATCTCTTCTGCTTCTGAATCTACATCTGAAGATGTCTGTCCCAGAAGATAACCAGAAGATGTCACCAGATTGGAGATAACGGTACCATAAGACTGCAACTCATCCTTTCGCTGCGAAATAAGCTGTGACCTATAGGAATCAGATATTATATTAAATAGAAAAATAACCGGAATAAGTCCCATGCAAACTAATATTCCAAATACCTGCATACGCATACTGCGCAGATTGTAAAGCAGATCCTGCCATATCTTTTTCACAATATGTCCTCCATTTCACGATTTGAGTAATGATGATATTGGACTATTATTTTTGGAAATAATAACCAACACCCCATTTTGTATGGATGTATTTTGGATTGCTTGGTGTATCTTCGATTTTTTCTCTGAGTCGGCGGATATGTACATCAACAGTACGCACATCGCCCGGATAATCGTATCCCCATACGATATTGAGCAGTTCTTCTCTTCCATATACTTTGTTTGGATGAAGCATAAGAAGCTCTAAAAGGTCAAATTCTTTGGCAGTAAGATTGACTTCAACATCATTTATATAGCCGCGTCTGCTGTCAAGATCAATACGGAGTCCATCAAATGAATATACCCGCTGTGATTCCTTTGTCTCTTTAGCTGTACTTCTTCTGATTATGGCTTTTATTCGTGCCTTAACTTCAAGGATATTGAATGGTTTAGTCATGTAATCATCAGCGCCGTATTCAAGACCAAGAATTTTGTCCATATCGTCTCCCTTTGCTGTAAGCATAATGATAGGAACATCAGAAAATTCCCGAATCTGCTGACATACTTCAAAGCCATTCATTTTAGGAAGCATTATATCAAGTAAGATAATGTCGTAGTTATTGTTGGTTGCATATTCAAGGGCTTCTTCTCCGTCATAGGCACAATCAACCTCCATGCCGTCCTGCTCAAGGCTGAAACGAATTCCCTTAACAATCAATTTTTCATCATCTACTACCAAAACCTTTTTTGCCATTTCCTATATCCATCCTTCCAAGTTAACATGTTAATTTTAAACGGTAATTTTATCCTTAATTTTGTTATAAACCCCTTCTTTTATACCCGAAACATTCATAATATCTTCTTTTTTTGAAAAGTTACCATGTTCATTCCGGTAAGCTATTATTGAAGCTGCCTTGCTCTGCCCAACTCCGGCAAGAGTCATAAGTTCACTCTCCGTAGCCTGATTTATATTAAGCAGATCTGAGCTGTCAGACTGACTGCCTGAATCTGAAGGCTTTTTGTCTTTAGAAGAAGTTGACCTTAACTGTTTTTTTGTCGGAATCGTAATCTGTTCACCATCAGTAAGAAAACGTGCCTGATTGACATATGTTGTGGCAGCGTTTTTGTTAAAACCACCGGCAGCACTAATCACATCACATACTCTTGATGCCGTGGAAAATTTGTAGACACCCGGATGTTTTACGGCTCCACAGATATATACAGCAATCTCTCCCTGAGGATTACTTTCATCTGTATCTGGTTTAACAGTCTGTAAAGGCTTTGCAGTTTTTATAACATTTGTATTGTCCGGAACAGATGATGTTCCGGAATTAAGATAAAAATAACCGGCAAATAATACAAAAATACAACATATAATAATTGTA
>CAZFFA010000186.1:0-3099 GCA_964517955.1 uncultured Jutongia sp.
AGTCCACGACTATGATAATATGTATGTGCATTTAATTCTGTAACACTACTTGCTAATTCTTTATTGATATACTTTGTAACATACTTACTAACTGCTTCGTGATTTCTTATTGGCTCTAAATCACAAAAACCAAATCTTTTAAAATATGCTTGCCAATTATAAACTATATCTCCATTTATAACTTTATCTGCAAGACCTTTTCCCATTATATCTCCAACTTGAAATTGTGTTAGATGTTCAACTGGTAAACCATATATAAACCCGTGTATATGCCAAGACTTTCCGTCTTTGTGTTTTTCTGGAACAAATAAAAATTTTATATCTAAATTATGAATTCTATTATAATTTCTTAACCATTGTGTTAATTGCTTATGGAATAGTTCTAAGTCTGTTCTATCTTGCTTGTTAGGGTTAATAGTACCAGTAAAAAACCAGTCCCAAGGGTTACAATATGAAAGTTCAAATATTTTTGATTTACTCCTTAATGTACTCTCTATAATTTTGCTATCGTTTTTTGTTCCCCTTTCTGCTTTCAATACTTTGTCAATTTCAAGACCACTTGTTTTTAAACAATTCATTCTAACAAGTTTTATCTTTTTATTTTCTCCATCTCCAAATACTTTTAATAAAGTTTGGTCGTACTTATATTCTCTGTCTTTCAGTCTTTGAGTATTCACTTTTTCAACTCCTTTCTTTTTTATATTTTTAACTACCGAACAAAATGTTCGGGAATAATCTTTAAAATACTATAAATATCAATTAAAACTTAAAATATTATAAAATTCATTTCCCGTAAAGTGTTAGTTAGTCAAGTAATAAGAAAGTAAATTTGAAATAGTCTTTTGGGGTGGGTTCCTGTCGCAAACACTTGCGACCAGAAACCCCACCCACAAATATATCTATTTTTCAATATTTACTAATCTTTATCACTCTTTGCAATATCTTCTGCGTTCTTTAATGCTTCCAACATTTTAGGCATTAAATCCATTGAATTACTATAATCTAAATACCAACCCATTGCAAATAATATCATTTGACTTTTTGCTATTCCTCTTTTAACTGCTAATTCTCTAAACTTATTGTCCATATCAATAGGCACATTTACAATAGTTCTACAAGTGTTTTCTTTTTTAATTTTCTCATTTTCTTTATTTTTCATATTAACACTCCTTTTAAAATTATATGCTATCTTTATATACTAAAAAAGTAAAAAAGTCAACTCTTTTTATTGACTTTTTATATATTATTTTATATAATACAAATGCTAGTAGTTTTAACATAGTAGTTGTAGCTCCTTCAACCATAGTTATATATAAATAATAGGCATATACAAGAGATAAAGTATATGTCTATTTCTTTATTCACACGAAAAACACTTTTAAAAGTGTTGTAGTGTGTTACAATATAATTTTATATTACTTTATATTTAAAATTTAAAATAAAGGCAATCTCGTTTAAATGTGATACCTTTTTATAATTGTTTTTAATGTCAATTAAGGGCTGTTACTCTCACTTTGTTTAAGTAACAACCCTTATACAATTATAAAACTCGGTCATTTTGTACAATGGACTTTCACGGCATAAAAGTTCTAGTTCATATTACGCATCTAAAAATAAACCCCTTATAAAAACTACTACGCTTTTATTCTTCGGCTATTTATTCCATGTTCCATTGACAAAATATCACTATAATACTTTTACATTAATATTTTACTACTTTTTAAATTTATGAAATAGTTTGTCCCAAAAAGACATTGTTTCGCTATCTCCAATATATTTTATATCTTTTGCTAGTTCCTTTTGTTCTTTTACCGAAATAATATCTAAAAGTCTTTTATTCTCGTTTTCCAAATATTCAATTCTTTGTTTATAAATATCTATTATTTGATTTTGATATAAAACTATATCATTAGAATTTTGTCGAATATTGTCGTTATTTGTATTATCTTGTCTAAAATTAGTCTTTTGCGTCTTATTCTGCTTTATAAATTCAAAACCTTTTTCCGTTATAAATAATTTATTCTTATCGGTATAATAAAAGTATTCGTTCCTTTTCCACTCCGTTTCTGGAACTATACTTTTTATTATATCTATTCTTTTATATATTGTGCTTTTACCTATATTTAAACTATTACATATATCGCTTATTTTATAGTCCATATCTTTCTACCTTTCCAGTCCGCCAGTTCAAAACGGACTGGACGGAAACAAATAAAACATTGATATAAATATATTTTTAAACAGTCCCAAATCTTAGTACATTGGACTGGAAATTGTGTTGAAAAATGTCTAAAACTCTTGACACTCTAAATAGTCCGTTGGACTGGAAAAAGACTTGACAAAATTTAAAACTTATAATATTATAATTTTATATAAAACGACTACATAATGAATTATATAAATCGTCGGTATAATCAAGCCATAAAACCGAACAATATTCATTTTCGTATGTTGGTACTATGTTTTCCCAAGACATAGTGCCTTTTTCTTTTAGTTCTGCAAATTTAAGTCCACGACTATGATAATATGTATGTGCATTTAATTCTGTAACACTACTTGCTAGTTCTTTATTTATATACTTTGTAACATACTTGCTTACTGCTTCGTGATTTCTTATAGGCTCTAAATCACAAAAACCAAATCTATTGAAATATGCTTTCCAGTTGTAAACAACATCTCCTTTTACAACTTTATCTGCTAAACCTTTACCCATAACATCACCAACTTGAAATTGTGTAAGGTGTTCAACTGGTAAACCATATATAAACCCGTGTATATGCCAAGACTTTCCGTCCTTGTGTTTCTCTGGTATAAATAAGAATTTTATATCTAAATTGTATTTCTTATTATAATCTCTTAACCATTGTGTTAATTGCTTATGGAATAGTTCCAAGTCTGTTCTATCTTGTTTATTAGGGTTAATAGTACCAGTAAAAAACCAGTCCCAAGGGTTACAATAGGCAAGTTCAAATATCTTTGATTTACTCCTTAATGTACTTTCGATAATTTTACTATCGTTCTTTGTTCCCCTTTCTACTTTTAACACTTTGTCAATTTCAAGACCACTTGTTTTTAAACAATTCATTCTAACAAGTTTTA
>CAZFFA010000186.1:3199-5761 GCA_964517955.1 uncultured Jutongia sp.
AGTCCACGACTATGATAATATGTATGTGCATTTAATTCTGTAACACTACTTGCTAATTCTTTATTGATATACTTTGTAACATACTTACTAACTGCTTCGTGATTTCTTATTGGCTCTAAATCACAAAAACCAAATCTTTTAAAATATGCTTGCCAATTATAAACTATATCTCCATTTATAACTTTATCTGCAAGACCTTTTCCCATTATATCTCCAACTTGAAATTGTGTTAGATGTTCAACTGGTAAACCATATATAAACCCGTGTATATGCCAAGACTTTCCGTCTTTGTGTTTTTCTGGAACAAATAAAAATTTTATATCTAAATTATGAATTCTATTATAATTTCTTAACCATTGTGTTAATTGCTTATGGAATAGTTCTAAGTCTGTTCTATCTTGCTTGTTAGGGTTAATAGTACCAGTAAAAAACCAGTCCCAAGGGTTACAATATGAAAGTTCAAATATTTTTGATTTACTCCTTAATGTACTCTCTATAATTTTGCTATCGTTTTTTGTTCCCCTTTCTGCTTTCAATACTTTGTCAATTTCAAGACCACTTGTTTTTAAACAATTCATTCTAACAAGTTTTATCTTTTTATTTTCTCCATCTCCAAATACTTTTAATAAAGTTTGGTCGTACTTATATTCTCTGTCTTTCAGTCTTTGAGTATTCACTTTTTCAACTCCTTTCTTTTTTATATTTTTAACTACCGAACAAAATGTTCGGGAATAATCTTTAAAATACTATAAATATCAATTAAAACTTAAAATATTATAAAATTCATTTCCCGTAAAGTGTTAGTTAGTCAAGTAATAAGAAAGTAAATTTGAAATAGTCTTTTGGGGTGGGTTCCTGTCGCAAACACTTGCGACCAGAAACCCCACCCACAAATATATCTATTTTTCAATATTTACTAATCTTTATCACTCTTTGCAATATCTTCTGCGTTCTTTAATGCTTCCAACATTTTAGGCATTAAATCCATTGAATTACTATAATCTAAATACCAACCCATTGCAAATAATATCATTTGACTTTTTGCTATTCCTCTTTTAACTGCTAATTCTCTAAACTTATTGTCCATATCAATAGGCACATTTACAATAGTTCTACAAGTGTTTTCTTTTTTAATTTTCTCATTTTCTTTATTTTTCATATTAACACTCCTTTTAAAATTATATGCTATCTTTATATACTAAAAAAGTAAAAAAGTCAACTCTTTTTATTGACTTTTTATATATTATTTTATATAATACAAATGCTAGTAGTTTTAACATAGTAGTTGTAGCTCCTTCAACCATAGTTATATATAAATAATAGGCATATACAAGAGATAAAGTATATGTCTATTTCTTTATTCACACGAAAAACACTTTTAAAAGTGTTGTAGTGTGTTACAATATAATTTTATATTACTTTATATTTAAAATTTAAAATAAAGGCAATCTCGTTTAAATGTGATACCTTTTTATAATTGTTTTTAATGTCAATTAAGGGCTGTTACTCTCACTTTGTTTAAGTAACAACCCTTATACAATTATAAAACTCGGTCATTTTGTACAATGGACTTTCACGGCATAAAAGTTCTAGTTCATATTACGCATCTAAAAATAAACCCCTTATAAAAACTACTACGCTTTTATTCTTCGGCTATTTATTCCATGTTCCATTGACAAAATATCACTATAATACTTTTACATTAATATTTTACTACTTTTTAAATTTATGAAATAGTTTGTCCCAAAAAGACATTGTTTCGCTATCTCCAATATATTTTATATCTTTTGCTAGTTCCTTTTGTTCTTTTACCGAAATAATATCTAAAAGTCTTTTATTCTCGTTTTCCAAATATTCAATTCTTTGTTTATAAATATCTATTATTTGATTTTGATATAAAACTATATCATTAGAATTTTGTCGAATATTGTCGTTATTTGTATTATCTTGTCTAAAATTAGTCTTTTGCGTCTTATTCTGCTTTATAAATTCAAAACCTTTTTCCGTTATAAATAATTTATTCTTATCGGTATAATAAAAGTATTCGTTCCTTTTCCACTCCGTTTCTGGAACTATACTTTTTATTATATCTATTCTTTTATATATTGTGCTTTTACCTATATTTAAACTATTACATATATCGCTTATTTTATAGTCCATATCTTTCTACCTTTCCAGTCCGCCAGTTCAAAACGGACTGGACGGAAACAAATAAAACATTGATATAAATATATTTTTAAACAGTCCCAAATCTTAGTACATTGGACTGGAAATTGTGTTGAAAAATGTCTAAAACTCTTGACACTCTAAATAGTCCGTTGGACTGGAAAAAGACTTGACAAAATTTAAAACTTATAATATTATAATTTTATATAAAACGACTACATAATGAATTATATAAATCGTCGGTATAATCAAGCCATAAAACCGAACAATATTCATTTTCGTATGTTGGTACTATGTTTTCCCAAGACATAGTGCCTTTTTCTTTTAGTTCTGCAAATTTAAGTCCACGACTATGATAATATGTATGTGCATTTAATTCTGTAACACTACTTGCTA
>CAZFFA010000187.1:0-5689 GCA_964517955.1 uncultured Jutongia sp.
TATGGACAATAGTGACAGGTATCCAAATACATATCTTACTTCGTGTGTATGGAACTGGAAGGGCTTTTATGAAGAGCAGATCAATGCATGTATTGAAGGTAAATTTAAGGGAGAGCATTATTGGCTTGGAAGTGAAACAGGTGTTATGGAGCTTTCAAAGTTTACAGGCAACGTAAGGCCAGGTATAGCAGAAGAGGTTGAAAAGGCACAAAATAAGATAGAAGGAGGCAGTACAGATGTTTTCTATGGTCCGATATATGACAACAAAGGAAAACTTCGTGTAGCGGAAGGTGAGAGTATGTCAGATGATGAACTTTTAAATTCATTTGACTGGTTTGTTAAGGGGGTAGATACAAAAAATGAATAAAAAGAATATATTATTATTGTCCGGAATAATTGTGTTTATTGTACTTTGTGGTATTTTACTTTTGTTTAAGGGAGAGACAAAAGAACAATCCGGTACTAAAGTAGGACTTATCATTACAGGTAAAAAGGACGAGGGCGGCTGGAATGAGGCACATTATGATGCTATGAAGCAGGCATGCAAAGAGCAGGGTGCAGAACTGATAGTTAAAGAAAGCATACATGAAGGAACAGGTGAGTGTTTTCCTGTAATAGATGAGCTTGCAAAAGAAGGAGCCAATATGATATTTATGGCGGGGTATGCATATGGAAAAGAGGTAAGCACATGTGCATATAAATATCCTAAAATTGCTTTTTTTCAGATAGACGAAAACTATATTGGAAAGAATGTATCAAGTTACTTTGGAAGAATGTATCAGGCAAGATATCTTTCAGGGATTGTAGCAGGAAGAATGACTAAGACAAACCATATAGGATATGTAGCAGCGATGAAAACGCCGGAAGTGCTGCGCGGAATAAATGCATTTACACTTGGTGCAAAGAAGGTAAATAAAAATGTTAAGGTATATGTTAAGTGGACAGTAAGCTGGGATAATGATAAACTTGAAAAAGAGTATGCTGAAGGACTGATAAAAGATTATAATGTTGATTTACTGACATATCATGAAAACAAAACCAATGTTATTGATGTTGCGGAAGAAAATAATATATATTCTATCGGATATCACTTTAACGATTCAGAAAGATATTCATCTAAGTATCTGACATCTGCTGTATGGAATTTTAAAAAGTTCTATAAAGACAGGATTCGTGATTTTGAGACAACCGGCAGCATTAAGGCGGAAAGCTATTGGTATGGAGTAAAAGAAGGCATAGTCGATCTTGGAAAATATTCGGAACTTATTGATTCCGAAACAAAAAAAGATTTGGACAAGGCAAGAGAAGATATGTGTAATGGATGGGATGTTTTTAGCGGACCTATATATGACAAAGAAAAAATACTTCGTGTAGATAAAAATGAGCAGCTTAGTGATAAATATTTACAAACACAGATAAATTGGCTTGTTGATGGAGTAGTTGAAAAGTAGCGTTGTCATTGTATGATTGCTTTATAAATTTGGGAGGAGCAAATTGAAAAATAAACGTTTTTTTATAAAACTATTGGGATATGTATCTATTACCCTTGTAATACTTGCTATGGTGGCTTTCTTATTTACATATAGGATCCGTAATATGCTTACAAAATCGGCAGGAGACGATCTTAAGGAAACAGTTATGCAGACGGCTGTGCAGATCGACAGTAAGATTGAGAGCAAGCTTTTTATAGTCGATACATTTGCTAAACAGCTTGAAGTAAATATTAAAGAGGCCGGCTTAAGGGCTGAAAAATTTAAGAAACAGTATGGATACAGCAGGGTTGGTGTCGTAAATCTTTCAGGAAAAGCCCTTGTTGGCAAAGATATTGCGATAAAAGACTATGTGTGCATACAAAATGCATTTCATGGCAATAGTTCTATAAGTATAAGTGATGAAAGCGGAGATCTTGTTGCAGCGGCTGCTGTATATAATGGCTCAAAGATTAAGTATGTTGTATATGCTGTGACTCCTTATGAAAAATTGTGCGGTGAATTTAGTGCGGCAATATACGGCGGAAAAGGACAGATACTTATAACTGATGGTAAAAAGATAATTGTTCCGATGTCAGACAGTGACAAGATGGATAAACTTGTCGGTGAAATGTCAAAATCAGGTGGGAAAAAATCCGGCTATATGAAAGAATTAACTGATAATATGGCAAATAGTTATTCGGCTGTAGAATATTTTCCTGAATCAAAACTTAAAGGTTATTTTGTAGGCTGTGCGTCAGTTTTTGACAACAACTGGTATGTTATGACACTGCTTCCATCTGATGTGGTAATGTCTGAGTACAATAAAATTATTGTACTTGTAATAATTGTATTTGGATTTTTGCTTGTATTGTTTGGAATAGCCATGTCATATCTTGTTCAGGTCAACGAGAAGCAGAAGGAAAGTGAGGCACTTCGTGCAGCAAAAGAGGCAGCCGAGGTTGCCAACAGGACAAAGAGTAGTTTCCTTGCCAATATGTCTCATGAGATAAGAACTCCTATAAATGCTGTACTTGGTATGGACGAAATGATTCTTAGAGATTCAAAAGAAGAGAATATAATAGAATATGCGGCAAATATTGAAAGTGCAGGAAAAACACTGCTTTCACTTATAAATGATATTCTTGACTTTTCAAAAATCGAATCCGGAAAGATGGAACTTATACAGAATGAGTACAGCATGAGTTCTGTTTTGAATGATATTGCCAATATGCTGAATCAGAGGGCAGCAGATAAAAATCTTGAATTTATACTTAATATTTCTCCGGATATACCTGACAAGCTTTTTGGAGATGAGGTTAAGATGAGACAGATAATAACAAATCTTCTTACCAATGCAGTTAAGTATACAAAAGAAGGCAGCATAAGTTTAAATGTTGATTGTTCGGTTAATACTGATGATAAGGGAAATCTTATTCATGGAGATAAAAGAATAGATGATGATGGCAGAAGTATTTTTAGAATATCAGTGAAGGATACCGGCTGTGGTATAAGTGATGAAAATATTAATAAGCTTTTTGATTCCTTTGAACGAATTGATGAAAAGAAACACAGGAATATTGAAGGTACAGGTTTAGGTCTTGCCATTACAAAAAGCTTTGTAAATCTTATGGGGGGAAAAATTTTTGTTGAAAGTACATATGGAGAAGGCTCAGAGTTTATAGTTGTAATACCTCAAAAGGTTGTAAGTGATGAACCAATGGGCGATTTTGCAGGTAAATTCCATGAAAATTTATTGAAACGCAAGGCATATAAAGAAAGCTTTATTGCACCAGATGCAAGTGTACTTGTTGTTGATGACAATAAGATGAATCTGACAGTTGTTGAGGGGCTTTTAAGAAGCACCCGTATCAGACTGAATACTGCTGAAAGTGGAAAAGAAGCTATAGAACTGGCAAAAGAACAAAAATATGATGTAATCTTACTGGATCATATGATGCCTGTGATGGATGGAATTGAGACACTTAATGCATTGAAGGAACAGAATCTTATTGATGATACTCCTGTAATCGCACTTACTGCAAATGCAATTTCAGGTGCCAAAGATATGTATATAAGCAAGGGCTTTGATGATTATCTTTCAAAGCCGATAACGGGTTCACAGCTTGAGGAAAAGCTTATGAAGTGGCTGCCTTCTGAACTTGTAACTGCAACGGAAGAGACTGCGGAAGCTGATGGAGCGGAAGAAGAAAACAGTGGATTTATAACTGCGATAAAAGAATGTGGATATATAGATTATAAAACAGCATTAAGTTATTCTTCAGGCGGGGCAGCAGGTGTTATGGAAAATGTAAAAACATTTCTTGACAATGCTGATACAAATATAAATAATATAACGAATGCATTTGAAGCATCAGATGCAAAAATGTATGGTATTGCAGCACATACTTTAAAAAGCAATCTTGGATTTATAGGTGCAGTCAGACTTGCAGATTTTGCAAAGGTTCTTGAAATGGCAGGAAAAAGTGAGGACTGGGATACTATAAAAAAACAGAATGAAGTATTTATGCATGAAATAGAAGCAATAAATATTGAATTAAAAAAATGTCTTGGTGTGGAAGAATCAGAACAGACTGCTGTGATGGAAGATGATAAGATCATAGAATTATGTGAAAAACTGAAAGACTTTGCTGACTGCTATGACATTGTAAGTCTGGAGGAAATTGCCGGAATATTTGAAAAAAATAAATCGAATATATGTAATTCTACTGAGGAAGATATTTCAAAAACAATTGAAGAATTAAAGAATGCAGTTACGGATATTGACATGGAAAAAGTAGTAGAAATATCAGATCACATTCTGACCTGGATAAATGGATAGAATATATATTTTCAAGGGGAGTAATTGTTGAATAATGAAAAGAAAAGTGATATAGTTAATATGTTGTGCTGTAGCTTAGGAAGAGGTGTAATGATATATGGTAGATGAAAATAAAGTACGTATCATGACTGAGATTGCCAGAGATGAACAGCAGATTGGAAAAGAGATTATGGATGGTGGCACATATTACAAAAAAGATTATATTGCTGCCCATACAATGCGTATTATATGGAGCTTTTCTTTAGCATATATTCTTTTTGGAATACTTATTTTTCTATATAATATTGAAGAGATTCTTTTGAATTTTGTCGGTATTGATTATCTGAAGATAGGAATTATTCTTTTGATAACATATATGATGATTCTTGTATTATGTTTTCTTGTTTCCAAAATATATTATACGGAAAAATATAAAAGGGACAGGGAGATAGTTAGAGAATATACTGCAAATCTTAAACTTTTAAAAGAGTATTATGATAAAAACAGAAAGGAGACAGTGGATGACACAACTGTTGATTCTTAAAGAACATATACAAAAGTTCTATCAAAAGTATGCATTTATTATCAATCCGATGTTTCGCTTTCTTGCAGGATGCATTATATTCTATGCTGCCAATAAGGCGGTTGGATACAATCCGGCACTCGGACGTAATTATGTGATAGGCGTTATGTCACTTATTACAGTTGTTTTTCCGTCTCAGATTTTTCTGTTTGTACTGGCTGTTTATGTAGTACTTCATATTCTATATGTATCGAAGTATCTTGCGCTGGTAACGGGTATAGTATTCACGATTTTATATCTTATATATATAAGGTTTTTGCCAAAACATGGATATGTTATAATGGCAGCCCCGATATTATATGCATTAAATATTCAGTATGCACTGCCAATTCTTATGGGACTTGTATCAACTCCTGTTGCAATAGTACCAATGGGAATAGGAATAATTGTGTATTATCTTATTGAAACAGTTGTATCAGTTGTTGGTACTTCAACAGATGATGTTGTTAATTTATATCATGCTGTACTGAATCAGTTATATACGGATACACAAATGTATGCGGCTATCGTTGTTTTTTCACTTGTTCTTATAACAGTATATCTTATCAGAAAGAGTGAGAGAGATTTTTCATTTGAATTTTCGATAATCACAGGTGCGGTCCTGAATCTTATATTGACACTTATATCCAACTTTTTACTGGATATAACCAGCAATATTTTTTATATGGTTGCAGGTGTTTTGATCTCGGCGGCAATAGTGTGGCTGATACAGTTTTTCAGATTGTCTCTTAATTATGCGGGTGTTGAAAATCTGCAGTTTGAAGATGAGGAATATTATTATTATGTAAGAGCTGTGCCTAAGACAAATATCACAGC
>CAZFFA010000188.1:0-5680 GCA_964517955.1 uncultured Jutongia sp.
TCGTCGGTACTTGTTCTGCGTATTTTGCAGAATTATGTACCGCTACGTAAGACAACCGAGCGGGAGCGTCTCTTTTTATGGAATAAATATAGGAAATTCGTTTTAGATAATATCATGTCGCATTTTATTTTTCGATAAATCTGCAATTAGGCTATATCAGCTTGATATATGACAGCGAAATTGATTCTCTATGTAAAGTGAAGGTAAAACGTTTGTAAATAAAATTTCCAGATAAAGTAAAATCTATGTAAATTAAAAGTAAAAGAAAATCTATTTTATGTACTATTTAGATAATATGTAGTTTATAAGTACAAAAATGAAAAATCGTTGATTGTGCAATTTCTTTCATGATGTTAAAAATATATACAACGTAAGGCGCTGTTACAGAAAAACAATTCCGGCAGTTATATTGATGAAAGCCGGTATATCAAATCAAGAAAGAGGTTAAAATTATGAACGAGAATTTACAAACTATATTTGGACTTGCCGGCGGGCTTGCCATGTTCCTTTTTGGAATGAATATGATGTCAGAGAGTCTTCAGAAAGCCGCTGGAGATAAAATGAAGAAAGTGCTTGAAACACTTACTAAAAATCCGATACTTGGTGTTTTGGCAGGTGCGGTTGTAACAGCAGTGTTACAGAGTTCGAGTGCAACTACAGTTATGGTTATAGGCTTTGTAAGTGCAGGTCTTATGACACTTCCACAGGCAATTTCAGTTATACTTGGTGCCAATATAGGTACTACGATGACAGCACAGCTTATGGCATTTAAGATAAGTGATTACATATGGCTTATAGTATTTGTTGGATTTATGATCTCATTTATAGCAAAGAAAGATAAGATAAAGAATATTGGTAATACAATTTTTGCATTTGGTGTACTTTTTGTCGGAATCGAAACAATGGGCAGTGTAATGAAGCCACTTGCAACAAGTCCTATATTCCTTGAAATGATTGAAAAGGTTGCCCACATACCTGTTCTCGGTGTCTGTGTAGGTGCACTTATGACACTTGTTGTACAGAGCTCAAGTGCAACTATAGCAGTATTACAGAATTTTGCTATGCAGCCGGGAGCAGATGGTGTGACAAGTGTACTCGGTTTAACAGGTGCTATACCTATTCTTCTTGGTGACAATATTGGTACAACTATTACAGCTCTTCTTGCTTCTATCGGACAGTCAAAGAATGCGAAGAGCGCCGCTGTTGCACATAGCGTATTTAATATTACAGGCAGTATGGTATTTGTCTGTATCGTTCCGTGGTTTGCAAAATTCGTACAGTTTATATCTCCTAAGGGAGCAGAGATTGATGTTATCGCAAGACAGATTGCCAATGCACATACAGCTTTCAATGTAGCATGTACTCTTATATGGCTTCCTATGATAGGTGTACTTGTTAAGATAGTCAAATTTATTGTTCGTGGTGAAGATAAAAAGAAAGTGGTTGTTGCATCTTCAGAGCAGGCTGCTTAGAAATGAGGATTTAATGTGAGTTTGCGTGAAAAAATTCTTGAATGGCTTATATGCTGTCTGGAACGAATACAGATGAAAGATGAAGGGACAAATACAATGAAAAGAAACAAAAAAGATGATGTTACGTATATGATAAACAGGGAATTGTCATGGCTTAAATTCAATGAAAGAGTATTAAATGAAGCAGGAAATCCAAGAGTTCCGATTGCTGAAAGACTTACATTTGCATCTATTTATCAGTCCAATCTTGATGAATTTTATATGGTACGTGTTGGAACTCTGATGGATCAGATGCAGTCAGATGAAGAGGTTAGAGAGAATAAGACTAACATGACAAGCGAAGAACAGGTTAAGGCAATTCTTAAAGCTACTAAAAAGTTAAACACAAAGAAGGAAAGAATTTATGAACAGCTTTTAGGAGAACTTGAACCAAAGGGAGTACGCCTTATCAACTTCAATAAATTGTCGGGCGAAGAAAGTGAACTTCTGGAGACATATTTTGACAATGAAATAGCTCCTTATCTTTCTGCCAATATAGTAAGAAAGCAGCAGCCATTTCCATTTCTCAATAATAAAAGTATTTATGCTGTTGCACTTCTTAAGAGCAAAAATGGAAAGAAGAGAACAGCAGTTATTCCATGCAGCAACAATGTGTTTAAACGGCTTATCGAGATACCAACAAGACCGGGCAACTTTATATTGTCAGAAGAAATAATACTGCATTTTCTTCCAAAATTATTTATTAAATATGATATATGCGAGAAATCTCTTATAAGAGTTACAAGAAATGCTGATATTGACACAGAGACTATATATGATGAGGATATGGATTACAGAGATGCAATGCACAATCTTATAAAAAAAAGAACAAGGATGAATCCTGTGCGTCTTGAAATGTCACGTAAACTCAATAAAAAACTTATAAAGGAATTGTGTCATTATCTTAATATGAAGGAAAGTCATGTGATGATGTCAAAAGTACCGCTTGATCTTTCATTTGTATCTTCTATACAGAAATATCTTAAATTAAAAGGTGGAGAGGGTCTGTTTTATAAGCTTCGCACTCCACGCATGACACCGGAACTTGATGAGGGAGAAAGCCTTATTGCACAGATTGAAAAGAAAGATGTACTTCTGTCATATCCATATGAAAATATCAAGTCATTTACCAATCTTTTACATGAGGCAGCAAGAGATGATTCTGTTGTATCTATTAAGATGACACTTTACAGACTTGCAGCAGAGAGCGATATAGTTGAGGCGATGGTAGAGGCAGCAGAGAATGGCAAGGAGGTTGTAGCACTTGTAGAACTTCGTGCAAGATTTGATGAGGAGAGCAATATTGATTATTCAAGAAAGCTTGAAGAGGCAGGTTGTCGTGTAATATATGGTCTTAGCGGATATAAGGTACATTCTAAACTTTGTCTTATCACCAGAAAGACGGACGAAGGTTTGTCATATATTACACAGATAGGTACAGGCAATTACAATGAAAAAACATCTAAACTATATACAGACCTTTCTATGATTACAGCAAGACCTGAGATTGGCAAAGAGGCAGCAGAAGTATTTGCGTGTCTTATGAGGGGAGAATTTATCGAAAATACAGATTACCTTCTTGTTGCACCAAAGTGTCTTCAGAATAAAGTCGCAGACATGATTGATGAAGAGATAGCGTATGCAAAAAGTGGACAGGAGGCATATATTGGAATCAAGATAAATTCACTTACAGACAAGGTTCTTATCAACAAACTTGTGGAGGCATCACAGGCTGGTGTTAAGATAGAGATGATTGTAAGAGGTATATGCTGTCTGATACCGGGTATAGAAGGATATACAGATAATATTACGATCATAAGTATAGTTGGAAGATTTCTTGAACATTCACGTATTTACAGATTTGGAACAAAGGAACGTGAAAAGGTGTATATTGCATCGGCTGACTTTATGACAAGAAATACCATAAGACGTGTGGAAGTAGCTGCTCCTGTGCTTGATGATAAGCTTCGTGCGAGAGTTGATGATATGTTTGATACAATGATGAAGGACGATGAAAAGGGCAAGCTTCTTACAAAGTCTGGCGAATATATTGACAGGAATTTATCTGATAAGAAAATGAATTCCCAGGAATATTTCTATGAGCAGGCATATATTGCCGCAGGAAAATAGTGTGAAAAACGGTCGTAATATATAATATATGTTGCAAATGCAACGTATATTGGGCGATGATTATGGTATACTATGTTTTAAGGAACTACTCTTAGAAGGCTGTTGTTCAAATATATTGTAGATAGCAGCTTTATCGGTATGCGCAAAAAAGCGTGCGCAGAAATGAGGATTTTATGAATGAAAAGTCAGGAAGAATAATTGATATTGCAAAAGAGAATACGCCTGTACCGGGATGTACTGTTTCAAAACAGGTATATATGGAGGATGGATATTATATTTCCTATTTTTCCCTTGATAAAGGGACAGATATTAGTGCTGAGGTTTACGAATATCCTAAGTTATGTATAATATATGAAGGAACAGCAGAAGTATTTGATGCTGATGGCAATACATGGAGCTTAAATAAATACGAATCCATTGTTATGCCAAAGAATGTACCCGTAGGGATTAGGACAGCCACTGGCTGTGTATACACAGAGATTGGATTTAGAAAGGAAACAGCTATGAATAACATTATTAAATCAGGAGAAGTATTTAAACTTGGAGAATTACTTCCATATCAGGATGGAAAGATTGTCAATATGGATATTGTAAATGAGGAAAAGATGAAGTTTGTCATCATGAGTTTTGATGAAGGAACAGGTCTTACAGAACATGCAGCACCGGGAGAGGCACTTGTAATGGCTCTTGATGGTGAAGGCATCATCGGATATGAGGGCAAAGAGTATCCGGTAAAGGCAGGCGAGACATTTAAGTTTGACAAGCTTGGCAAGCACTATGTTAAGGCTGTGAAGAAGTTTAAGATGGCTTTGCTTCTTGTGCTTGACTAATTATAATCTCCGCTATAATACAATGGAAAGAGAGAGTTGGACAATCTGAAATTGTAAATCTATTAAACATTAAAAAATTTGGAGGTAAGTATGGATTATAATAGCAGATTTTTTTGTAATAAAGATTGTGAGTATTATCCATGTCATAAAATAGAGGAAGGGCAGGATTTTAACTGCCTTTTTTGTTATTGTCCACTTTATCTTAAAGAGAAATGTTCTGGAAATCCATCATTTATAATAGGAAGAGATGGCAGCAGGATCAAAGATTGTAGTAATTGTATTTTTCCACATGTTCCTTCTAATTATGACAAAATCATGCAGGAACTTATGTGCAGTGAGATTGAAGTTAATATAAAGTGTGAAGAACTGTATGTGCAGGCACACAGATATGTTATGCTGGGCAGTGGCTACGAAAATGTAGATGAAGAAACTGCCCAGATTCAAAAAAGTACATCGAGGTCTGTGTACAGCAGTTTTTTTAAGGATAAGAGTGTAACAATTTCATTGAAAAAGATAGACAGGGACTGTATACATAATGGTTATTTTCAGTTTGGGAAAGAAAGAATAGACTGTCAGGTTCTTGAAAGATTAAGCAAGGGGATAATTAAAGGTGGTTATATCTATATATGTCATGCACCTGATATAGATCAGACAGGCACAATTCTTGAGCAGTATTATATAGAAGCGTGGCAAAATTCATTCCTTGATTGCATAAGGGACTTTTTACATGATTATCTTGAACGGAAAGAAAGTGTACGTGAGAGGTCTTATGTGTCTGACTCATTTGGACCTGGATTTTATGGTATGCCGGTTGATGCGGTGAAAACGCTTGCCGGATTGATGAATGGCAACAAAGCCGGCGTAAAGCTCACAGAGAGTGGGATGCTTTCACCTGCCAAAAGTCTTGTAGGAATATATCTTGTAATGAGTGAGGATACGGATTGGCAGATAAGGGACTGCATAAGCTGTGTTGGAAGCAGTATGGGATGCAAATTCTGCTATGGATATAAGAGGGGATAAGAATGTGAGTAAAAATATTACAAATGACATCATTATAAAATATTACAGTTCCCACCTAATATAAATAACATGCATAAAACCATCCAGCTGCGATGTCTGTCGCTGCTATGCAGCTTATGTTTTATTTATATTATTTACCTGAATCCGTGAAACTCAATGCAAGCCAGTTCATCAAAATCCTGTATTTTT
>CAZFFA010000189.1:0-5676 GCA_964517955.1 uncultured Jutongia sp.
AGACTTTCTAAGTTTAGTCTGTTCCTATAGTCCGGCTGATTGGGAAACTATTACTCCATAGGTCACAATATTTCTTCCGAATTCGGCACATTCAAGTACTGGGAATCCGGAAACCGATTTTGCCGGGAAATTCAATGAATAAGCAAGCTCTTTCCCCGACAAACTTGTTGCTGCTGTAATGACCGCCGGATATTCATTAAAGTCAGGCTCAGCTTCCGTAACCGCAGGATTCAATCCGAATATCGGATGTCTTAATTCTCGCAGATAGCTGAAAATTTCTTTTGCATCATCACTATCCAGCAAATCTCCACGCCACACATTAACCATTGTCTGGGACATGTAAGATTTCTCGCCCTGCGTTAGTGCCAGATAGGAATGTGCGACATTGCTTGCCACATTCTGATCTTCGCTGATGAAATATGCTGCAAAATCCCACATTCCGAGAGCAGTGCTCTCCTCAAGACGTTTCATCTGCTCCTCGAGGATTTCAAGCGTATGTTTGATTGTATAGTTGGTAAAGGACTGCGTAATTCCTTCGTTTTTTCCAACAGTAGCGCTGACATTAGATGAACGGGCAAAATTAGCCCCAAAATTACCACCAAAGTTCACGCCTTTAAACATTCCATTAGTTACGGTCTGGGAATTGGTCACTGCTCTTCCAAGTGTGTTCGCTACGGCATGACCAATACTGCTGGCAACAGCCTTTCCTGTAGAACTCGTAACCGCTTTTGCAACATTTTCTGCAACTGTCTTTGTTGCAGAGGCAGCTCGACTCGCAGATGTTGAATCAAGAACTGAGCTGCCCTTTGATATGGTATCTGTTACGGCTTCTGCAGTTGATTGCGATGTACCACCATTGACATGTACATCTCCCTGTACAACAAAAGGAATCCCTGCGCTTCCACCTGCCGATATCCCCTTGTTAGAACCTTCAGTATTGGTTGTCCCCTGAGAATTAGATGTATTTTCATTTGTTCCGGAAGAATGGCTGGTTCCTTGCGTTGTTGTCGTTCCTGTCCCTGTGCTGGTAGAATTACCCTTTGTATCCGTCTGGCTTGCACCTTCCGAATTGGTTTCTGTGTTCCCGGATGAATCTGTCTCTGTCTTACCCGTCGAATCGGTTGTCCCGTTTGTCTTTGCAACGGACGAATTCGTGCCCTGTTGAACGCCTGCGTTGACACCGGCGTTAACGCCGAAAGTTGCCATCGAATTAGTGGAATCCGATTGAGTATATGTGAAGTTTGTCTGCCACCCCGCATACGGTGCCAAACCAGAATATAGATCCGCCAGATGCAATTTGCGGTCTTCAATATCTCTTACTGGAGTTGCCAGGAGCACAATAGTGTACTCTTTTTCCGGGTCATCCGGGATAACTCCATCCAGAAGCTTTTCTATCGTCTGACTGACAAATTTTTCTGATTTTTCACCCGGGATATTAGAGGCACTTGCAATCGTGTAAGGACGCATCTCCTTCATGAACGGAATAATGCCCTTGCCCTTTTCTTCAGTCCATTCCGCACCGGGAAAATTGCCACGAATTGCCTCAATCAAACGCTCTCGATAATTGTCAGCTGAGACGTTATCACTAGCATTTTGGGTATTAACGACAGCAAGGTATACAGAAGTACCTGTCATTGTTCGATGGAAAACCAGAGCAATATTACATTCCTCATCTGAAAGCACTTCATATACATTTACCAGTTTTTCCAGATTATTTTCCTTTTTATCTGTAACCCACTTTGTGATATTGATATATCGAATGTTGTAGGCCGGGTTAAAAGAGGCGTCATATTCTGCTTCTCTTTTTACCGGCACGTACAAATCCTTAATATGCTTCAGATATTCCCCGTAGATCTCAATACTGCCCGCCCCCAGCAATCTGCGGGTTATCTCCTGCGCAGCATCGTCATCCATGCTCGGAACTTCTGAGAGATAAGCTTCTCTCTGGCTTTCGACTTTTTGTAATTGTTCCGGGCTGAGAACCGATAGTTTGGCTACAGCATCTGCAGCTTTACCACCTGCTCTTTTTATCAATTTCTTAATCCCCATAGCTGATCTCCCCCGCGACAGTTATTCCTGAACCTTCCAGTCCATCATTCGATCAAGCTTTGCAGTATATTCTTTCAGCTTGGTTTGTCTTTCGGTCAGTTCCTCTATCTGTTTTGTAAGCATCTGAATCTTTCTTGCCTGTTTCGAAAGTTCAGGACTATATTCCACGATATTTGTCCTAATCTCATCCAACAGGTTTTCGATCCACTGATATGCACTTTCTCTATGGCTTGCTTCAATAGCCGCGTACCTGTTTTGAACATCTTCTTTCATGTGTTCATTATATGTTCTGGCAAGTTTCTCAAGGTTTAAATGATCTGAATGCCATACTACAAAATCGCCGAATGCCACCTTCCATTCAAATTCTTCCTTCCGGAAGATCGATTCTGCGTGGCTCACATCAAATGTCAATTTCTTATATTCTATGATTATTCTTTTCAGCTCGTTTCTGCGATCTGCAGTCAACACCTCTGATCCAGTAACAATTTGTGCCAGAATCAACCTGAGTTCCTCCGTATTGGAAGTCCAATAGTTCTGTGAACCAGCGTCCATAGATTCAAAAACCTTTAACAGGCTGTCTTTAAATTTTTCTCTGGCATAAGTCATCAGGTGATCAGATACTTTTTTATCGATATCCTTTCTAAGATCGTTCTTCGCTTTTGTATCTTCTGCCGCCGCATTAAAATCAGAGCTGAAGCTGGTGAAAATATTTCCAACAGAATCTATGCTCTTTTCCTTAATTGCCTGATTCAAATGCTGTTTTAAATTCTGCCCTATCGCTCCCCAGCTTTCCTTCATCTTCTCGGAATGTTCGCTAAAGCCCATTTCCTGCTCAACCTGATTTGTCATTTTTTCTTCGTTCTGCTTCAGATTGTCTACGGAAAATGTTTCATCTGCCCCACTGATAAACTGCTGCATATAGGTTTCATACTTTTGCTGATAGGATTTCTTTTGGGCATCTGTGGTGCGTTCAAGCTGATCTATGAGGGCACGTTTATCTGATTCTAGCTTATCCTTTATCATTTCCCGGGTCTCAGCAGTTTCTTTTTTTGTCAAGTCAATGGACTCCTGCGTCAGGTCAATGATCCGATAAAGAAACAGTTGCGATTGATAGCACTTGTTATACGCAGAATACTTACCTGCAAATGTTTCAATTTCCGTTTCTATGCTGAACAAGCCACTGTTCGCATAGATAAGATTCTGTTCTTTAGCTGCAGCACCATCCAGCCGTTGTTTGATCTGAAACGGCATAATATCAAATGTGTATAACTGCTTGTATCTCTTATTTTCCGGATCCCTATATTTGTGCTCCTGATCTTCATATGTTTCAGCATAGAAGTCATCAAGAAACTCCCCTCCATTCTTCGATCCAAGTCCGATAATAGAAGAGACGTAAAATATTCCTGCCGAATAAAGATGCCTCGGAATTGCCTGCCGCAAAATAAGCTTTTCTTCCTCTTCACTGGATTCTTTTCGGTTCAAATCGTTCTTATCCGCTTTATTTACGACAATCATCGTAAAGCGTTTATCTAGCTCATCCAGATTATTGAGCATATTATAGAGATTCTCATTATCCGTGCTGTCCAGCGTGTCGGGTGTTGCAAGGAAAATGGGCAGTCCATTTGTCATATTTGCCATTGCTTCCTTAAGCACCCGCAAGTGCTTGGCATTTGATGCAGAATTTGATCCAGGAGTATCAAAAAGCACAAATGGATGCTGTGATCTCGCAAGAACGCCATTGACAAATGGTATCTCTATCTCAATCAGATCAGAAATACCGTTGTCTTCTTCGTCGTTTTTGAAATCATTGATAATACTGACCGCCTTATTCATTCGAAGGACAATACTCTTATCCGCCATTGAGATGACTTGCTCTGTAAGCAAATCCGTCAAGTCATTTGACGACGTCAGATTTTCAAAATGGGTCTCATCCGCAGTCATAATCAGGACAATCTTCTGCTCTCGATAATTCAGCTTTATAGAAGCTCTGTCTTTGAATTTTGATCTTGCAATTTTATAAACCTTTGCTGTTACAGGATTGCTTCCATTGGGCAATATTTCGCTCCCAATCAGGGCGTTTATAAAGGTCGATTTCCCGGTACTGTAGTTTCCTAAAACGCAAACTGGTACTACATCGCTTGATGCATCTGTAAATCTTGTCAAATCACGCTCTATTTTTTCCTGATCCACGCTTTGAACAATCAATGGACTCATTTCCTGAAACAGCTTCTTTACCTCAGGCAAAATATCTCTTGCATTTTCAAGGTAAACTTTTGAGTTTGTCAGTTTAATTGGAACATCATATTCTCCGTGAGAGCATACTGCCTCCAATTCGCTATATTCGTCAGCAGAACCTTCAAAATACAATTCAATTTCTTCCCCATCGATCTGATAATCCTCAACGATCTGAGTAACGATCTGCTTAGCCTTAAATGGGAAAAAGCTCGCTGTATACTCTTTGCTCAAAAGTTTCGTATCTTGATGATCAGATAAATCAATACTTACCCATGCCGAATTATCAGCGTCCCATTGCTGATACTTAATTTCTTTCTTATAAGGGTTGCTGATAATTTTGAATCGTGTCATATCTATATCCTTCCTGTGTACCGTCATTTCACCGGAATGCTTTTAATATGCATGTTATTATCACTTCACATGAATACAAGCTTGATTGTCCGAATTTTAATATTGGTACTTTTCTAATTTGTAGTTATCGCCTGTTATCCCCAATGTCTTCCGAAAACTCTACAACATCATCCAAACCACAGTTCAATTCCAGGCAGATCCGCATAAGCACTTCAAGGGATACAATCTCTCCTTTATTCATCCTCGAAAAGGTACTGGGAGCGATTTTCGTTTTCTTCCTCAGGTCTGCTTTCGTCATGTTTCTGTCGATCAGCATCTTCCAAAGCTTGTTATAACTGACATTCATATCCGGATCTCCATTCATTCAAGAGCCATTTAGATTCTGCAAGCCGTACAAATGTATACTTTCATTATACCTGTCGCTTTCCATATCTCAACACGATTTTCGATAAATCGAAATTGCCGCTGAAGTAATCCGTTCATCATCAGACAAAAAAGGCACAGCCTCCTAAGCCATGCCTCAACGTAATTCTGTATTCTCTTTTCAAAGCTCCCTACCGGTTGTACTTCTCCAGGTACTCCTCAAACTTCTCGCAGTTGACCAACGGCGGGAGCATTGGGATGTGATAGACCGCTCTGGCTTCATAGGCGAGCGTCTGGAACGCATACATTCCCATGCTGTACAGCTCGCAGCCTTCCTTCCATCGGACAAACTTCCTGTGCTGCAGATATTCAGTATCTCTCAATCCTGTATTTCTCTCGATTTCGTATCCCATAACCATTCTCTCCTGTTCCCGCCGTATTTTACGAGCAGCGTTCTGCCCGCCATCTTCACAACTCTGATCCGTATTCTGGCAATCTTGTTTTTCGCCGACTGATACTGGATTCCGCAGTCCTCTGCGATCCGGTACAGATCCTTCCTGCCTGTGATGTAGTCGAGATAAAGCGACTGCTCACAGGGCTTCAGTCTTCGGATTGCTTCCACTGTGTACCGGTAGTCACTCCGCATGTCGGTAAGAATAAAACAGTCCTGTCGATGCA
>CAZFFA010000190.1:0-5651 GCA_964517955.1 uncultured Jutongia sp.
TAAGAATTATTTAGAAAACGCCACAGAAAATACGATAAAACCGTTAAATTCTGTGACGTTTTATTTTTCGGTAGATCTGCAAATCAGCTATATTAGCTTGATACAGGACAACGAAATTGATTCTTTTATTGTTAGGGCATATATTGTAACAGTTCAGCCCATCATTTCTTACATTCATAAACCTGCCAGCTACGCTGTCAGTCGCTGCTACGCAGCTTTTAATTATATCATGCCAGATATTCTCTTAATATACTGTTTAGCTTATTGAAATCAAGTGGTTTTGCTATATGTTCATTCATTCCGGTATTCTTGGCAAGCTGCACATCCTCTGCAAATGCATTTGCAGTCATTGCTACAATTGGAAGCTTTCCACGCTTTCCATCCAGAGTACGGATTACGGCTGTAGTTTCATAGCCATTCATCACAGGCATCTGGATATCCATGAATACAAGATCATACCATTCTTCCGGATTTGCTTCTATTTTATCAATGGCAACTTTGCCATTTTCTGCCGTTTCCACTTTTGCACCCGTCATTCCAATAATTTCTGATGCAATTTCACGATTCAGATCATTATCTTCTACCAAAAGTATCCTCATATCAGAATAATCTGAACTTTCAATATCCCTAAGATAATTTTTTGCTGATTGATCCGGTTTTCCACTTACAACCTGTTTCAATGTTGCAGCCAGTCTTGAACGGAATAATGGTTTTACGATAAATGCATCAACACCTGCTGCCCTAGCCTCATCTTCTATCTCACTATAGTCATAAGAAGTCAGAACTATGATAGTTACATCCTTTCCAACACGTTTACGTATCTGTCTTGTTGCTTCGATACCATCCATCTTAGGAAGCTTCCAGTCCATGATTATCGCAAAATAATCTTCTTTTCTTTCGTGATGTTCAAAAGTCCTGCTAACAGCCTCTTCACCTGTTGTAACCCATTCTCCGACTATTCCTATCTCTTTTAACGTCTCAACTGTGCTCTCACAACAGATAACATCATCATCAACCACAAGCACAGGTAAGTTTACCAGCTCTTTGATTCTGTCTATTCCTTTCTCCTGAAGCTTCAAAAATATAGTTACGCTGATCTTTGTACCTTTATCCGGTGCACTTTTTACTCTTATGTCACCATTCATCATATTTACAATATTTCTTGTGATTGCCATTCCAAGACCTGTTCCCTGAATCTTAGTGGTACGATTGTCATCTGCACGCGTAAATGGCTGGAACATGATCTTCTGGAACTCTTCATCCATACCAATACCATTATCCTCAATGCTAAACTCATAACATCCAAGTTCTGACTGCCCATTGATTTTTTCTTCTATGGAAAAGATAATATTTCCACCATCTGGTGTATATTTGACAGCATTGCTCACAAGATTTGTAAATACCTGCTGTATGCGCATTGTATCGCCACATACATTTTCATGTTCTATATTCTTTACACGCACTTCAAAGTTATGATTATGTTCATCCATAGCCGGCTTTACAAGTGCAACAAGATTATCAACAAGCTGCGAAAGTTCAAACTCTTCCTCTGCCAAAGACACACTTCCGCTTTCTATACGCGCCATATCAAGCACTTCATTTATCATACTAAGAAGGTGTCGGCTGGCTGTCGTTATCTTTCCCAGACATTCAAGAACCTTTTTCTGATGTTCTATATTGGCACCCGCAATTGCCGTAAGTCCCACTATCGCATTCATAGGTGTACGAATGTCATGTGACATATTAGTAAGAAATTCTGTTTTGGCTTTATTAGCACGTTCTGCCGCCTGATAAGCATCTTTAAGAGCCTTACGCCCAAGTATTTCCTGTTTCTTTTCCTGTGTAATATCTATCGACACCCACAAAACCTTTACTAGAACATTATCTCTCCATTCCAATGGAATAAAAGTTATACTTATATATCTATCTTCTTCATAACTGCAATATTCAAATTTATAAATATCGCTATCTTTCTTAAGATTATATCTCAAACTTTGTACCGACATCAGATGAGTCATTGATTCGAGCGGAGACAATGTTTTAAATTTATCTGAAACTATTTCTATAAAATCTGAATACTTACCTTTTGGCGGATAATCACCTTTGATATTCATAACTGTGTATTCATAACTGTCATTCTCAATATCACATATCGCGAAATGATCCACAAGACGTGTGACACTCTGTAAAAGATGTGCCATAGATTTATTATCCGCTGATATCTGCTTCTGTATTTCAGCTTCTCTTTTTGCATCTGTGATATCACGAATGAATATGATTGCATGTTGGAATCTGCTTGCTTCTCCCCGCAGAATAACATTACGCACCCAGCGTTTTTCTCCATCAAGTATGATGCAGCACTCCATACTAAGCTCTCCATCAATCTGTCCCAGTCTTTTTGCAATATAATCTCTTTTATAAAATTGCCTTACTTCCTGCTTATATTCATCACATACATAATTATCAACAAATTCAGATATCAGCTCATCCCATGTATTACATTTTTCAAAAACAGCCATAGAAAGAGGCTCGGCTTTCATTGAATCAAAAATGTTCTCCTGAAGGTCTACATAGTATTCACATAGATTGGTTTTTGTAAAAGCGTTATGGAATGCTTCAGCTTTCTTTTGCTGCATCGCAGCCCTTTTTTCATTGTCGATATTGACAAATATACCTGTTATTCTGCGGGCTGTTCCATCCATACGGCGTACTATCTCCGCATTGGCACGAAACCACTCATATGATCCATCCAACATCTTAAGACGGTATTCGACATTATATTTATCTTTATTGGTTTTATCTGCAATTGCACTGAAAAGTTTATTCAGAATCCTTTCCTTATCAGAAGGATGAAGCAGATCCGACCATGAAGCCAGTTCATTTGGAAAATCTACGATATCATGATAACCAAGTATTTTTCTAAACGCATGGCTCCAATGAACTTCTTTTATATTGCCACACTCATCACAGTCAAAATACCACAGTCCTGATTTTATTGCCCCATTTATCAGAGTTACATTCTCATGTTCCCAGTCAACACGAACGGACATAACCCAGATAGTCCTGCCCTCTTTGTCAACAGAATCTTCTTTAAACAGCCGCACTGTTACAGGAGTACCATCTTTTGTAAGCATTTCCCCTTCGCCCTTTCCATGAATAGATGGAAAACGCTCCAATTCCAGAAAACTCGTATTTTCCCCATAAAACAAATTTCTAAATGAACCTTTTGTAAAACTCATAAATTCATCATAACTATAGCCAAGATTTTTCAACAAAAACCTGCTTGCCGATAAAATAGTTAACCTTTCATCATAGTAACCGGCTATCGTACCTACTGCGTTATTATTTATAGTTGCATTCTGAATAGACTTTAAAGCACTACTTCCAAGCACAGAAGAATTACTCATATCATCTATTTCCTCATATATTTCAGCATTCCTCATATTCCCTGATACCTCTCTTTAGTGTGTCTGCATCATGTTTCCTTTACCAGCATGTCATAAGTCACGCCATACTTCTTTGCAATATCACTTGCATATGATTTGCCTGCGGGTGGAGCTATCTCCACTTTATATGAACGTTTTGAATCCTCATTGTGTACAATCAAAGAATACGCTTTTCCCGATATATTCTCACCATTCATATCATCAATGTCAAATGCGAGCTTATGCATATGTGTATTGTAAATTGTCCTAATTCCCTTGTGTAATATAGCACGAACCGAATCCTTTGCTATATAGTAGCCCTCTTCAAATGATGTTGTTGAAAATGTCTCATTTAACAGCATCAGACTTCTACTTTCTGCACTTTCAAATATTTCTTTAAAGCGTTTACACTCCTCACCAAGCCTTCCAAGATCAAGAGTTTTATCCTCGTCTGCAGGAAAATGTGTATAAATGCAGTCAACCGGTGTAAATTCAAATCCATCACCCGGTATATAAATTCCTCCCTGAGCAAGAACGAACAACTGACCTATAGTCTGTGTTATTGTTGTTTTTCCTCCACGATTTGCACCAGTGAGAATATATACCCTGTGCTCCTCATCAAAATCAAGATCATTTTTAACTATATTTCCGGTTTCTTCTGTATCAAATGCGACCAGTTTAATGTTATAAACTCCCCTTGCTTTCATACAGTAATCAAATTTGCTGCCATCTCCATTTTCTATTTTATTAATAACAGTCTTTGTAAACACAGCACCTTTGCTGCCCAGATTTTCTATATATTCCGCCCATCTTATATAATACATAAGTTCAGGGATCAGATCTGTCATATCAGTAATAGTTATTGATACATATTTATTAAGAACTGCCTTTGTTTTCTTAACAAGTCCTGACAGCATACCATTGACAACCCTGTCAGTATATCTTGTCAGCTCTCTTGCTCCATCTCCATCAGGAACACCGGAAATTCCTACCGGATTATAATCTATTAACGATGGATCTGCCTGCAGCGCATTAACCGCAGATTTTATCAGATCTTTTTTCTCTGTACTAAATGGATGAAACTTATAATCTTTTTTCCATTCTGTATTGTCATTTATCCTGTCCTTAGAAGCAATATGTTCATAGAAATTGCCAAGTACACCGGGTCTTGTAAAATATTTACTGTTTATCGATATAAGCCCTATTCCTTCAGCTTCAAATCTGTTATTAAGATTGATTCCAACAGTAATACTCTTTAATTCTGATGTATCAAAATTTAACTGTGATATATCCTTTTTTAGTTCTCCAAAACCATTGTCACTATATATCTTTTCAACATATTCCTTAAGACCTGTAAATCCTTTAGAATGTATATTCTTTCCTTCCAGACATTCATGAAGAAAATCCACGCATTGTATGTAATCATTTATTTCATCAAGTCTGTGCATCAGATCCCACATACCTGAATTTTCATCATATTCTCTTTTAAAACTGCCATAGTCCTTGAGAAAACTTATTCTGTCCAATACCTTCATCAGGTTATCACGTAATTCCCTGCTGCCTAAAACATCTTCAAATATATCACATCTGTATTCTGCAGCTTCCGGTTCTGCATACATCTGTGACATAACTTTCATTATATAATTCTGCTCTGATTCTTTTGGTGATAATTTTTTACATATCTGGTCAAAACCAAGGTCATGCATTGCCGTATCACTTATTTTCTTATACTTAAAATCACCGTTTGGAAATAAAAGACTGTATTTTTTGCTCTCCATAAACTCCTCTTTTCTGCACACGCTCTTTGCGCATATCAAGTTTGCATCACGTATGTACAAATCTTTCATATATAGCTTTTTCTTTATATATTGATTTTAACGCCATTTATACTGAATAAAACACTAAGCATCATCATAAAAAACTCAATATCAAGACTCATCATGATAACTGCCTGCCATAATGTATATTCTTCTAACATAGCTCTTCTTCCTGATGCTCTGCCAATTCCAAGTACAAAAACTGCCGGTCCTGCTAAAAGATTCATTAAAAACACTTTCCACTGTCGTGTTATAAGCAGCATAACAACACATATTATGAAAATTACAATTGCTGTTTGTTTAAAATATTTCTTGCATACCATCTGAAATATTATTAACGCACAAAATAATAACGTTATAATAACTATCTGAACTTCTAAAGACATTTTTCTCCCTCTTTTTATATTAA
>CAZFFA010000191.1:0-5578 GCA_964517955.1 uncultured Jutongia sp.
GTCTGGAAGCGGCTGGTATCAGGATGTGCAGAGAACATATGGACGACCGGATGCAACAGCTTCAGGTACATGTACGCGTCTGTGCTTTTCATATATGTTCTGCAATATTTGCATTAATGAAACCATGTGCTGTAATTCCGGATATTATCCATATATGTAATAAGCAAAAAGGTAAGGTGAGAAAATGAGAGAGATGACATTTAAAATGGAAAGGCCGGGTCTAGTAAAAGCCGGAGATGCTGTACATGTAAGTGAAAAGAAAACGGCACTTAATTACAGCTACATAATTGAACCGGCAGTTGCAATGTCCGGCTGTTTTAAAGTTAATGAAAGAATAGAAGACAGGGATGGTGTCGTAAAAGAAGTAAAACATACTGACAGAGGATACTATGTTGTGGTAGAATTTGAAAAATAGGATTAAAATGCAAAAATATATAAGGAGATAAAGATGATTAAGTTAGAAAGAACCGATGTAATGAATTTTGAGAATGCTATGAGAGGAGCTAGAAATCCCCTTAATAGCTGGGCTCGTTCTGACAGCTATAAAGATGAACATGGAAACTTTGTATTTGGACCAAATGATCTCGACCTTGCAAAAAGACTATGCAAATCAGGTGGAGATCACAGAAAATTTATACGTCAGATATTTATAACAGTAGATATAACAGCACCAATTTACTGGTGGAAGGAATATGACACCTATAAAGTCGGTACAGTTGCAAATTCAACAAGTACAATGCATAAAATACACAGTAAGCCATTTGAAATGGGAGATTTTAGTACGGATCATATGACACCGGAGGCGATAGAGGCGATGAAGCTTATGGTTGATTCTCTTGAAAAAATCAGGCTTGAGTACATGGAAACAAAGGACAAGTCTCTCTGGTACAGCCTTATCCAGCTTCTGCCTGAAAGTTATCATCAGATGAGAACATGTACAATGTCATATGAGAATGCAGTTGCGATGTACAACGCAAGACATAATCATAAACTTGCAGAGTGGCATACATTTTGTGATTGGGTATGTGATCTGCCATATTTTACTGAACTTTTCCCTTATGCGGAAAAAATATTATAAAATGGAGGAATTAATATGTTAGAAGTAGGAATAAGAGGTCATCAGGAAGAAATAGTTACAGATAGTCTTACGGCAAAGACTATGGGAAGCGGTGTGATGGATGTATATGCAACACCTGCCATGCTTGCACTCATGGAAAAAACAGCATTTACGAGTGTTGCACCATATCTCAATGAAGGATGTGGAACTGTTGGAATAAAAGTAGAGATAGAACATCTTGCATCATCACCTGTTGGAATGAAGATAAAATGTGACAGTGAACTTATCGGAATAGAAGGACGCAAACTTATCTTCAGAGTTGAAGCAAGTGACGAAAAGGGAATGATTGGTAAGGGCACTCACGAGAGATTTATAGTTGAGAGTGAAAAGTTCCAGGAAAAAACTAATAAGAAGTTAGAAGCATAAATCTGTGATTAAATGTAATTAAAATAGGACAGTTCGATATTGCTGGTAAATCGAACTGTCCTGTTTTTGTTATAATGTTTAATTATTTATCGTTTATTACTCTTCTTCCAGATATGCATCTTATCAGCTTCTTTTATAAGTTCATCACGGAAATCAGGATGAGCTACAGATATAAGTGCTTCTGCTTTCTGCCATGAAGAAAGTCCCTTTAAGTTCACGATACCATATTCAGTAACGAAGTAATGGATGTTGGCACGTGTATCAGTTACGATAGAGCCGTTGCTAAGTGTAGGTTTGATACGTGACTGGACTGTACCATCTTTCTGTGTAAATGTAGATGACATACAGATAAAGCTCTTACCACCTTTTGAAAGATATGCACCAAGAACGAAGTCGAGCTGTCCGCCGGCACCGCTTATCTGCTTAAGTCCGGCAGATTCTGCATTGACCTGACCGAAAAGATCGATGTCTACAGCGTTGTTGATTGACATAAAGTTATCAAGTGCTGAAATCTGACGTATATCATTTGTATAATCAACGGGTGCACTCATACACTGAGGGTTTTCGTTGAGGTAATCGTAAAGCTTCTTTGTACCTGCACCGAATGCATATACCTGACGACCCTTATCAATTGATTTTTTAAGACCTGTTATCTTACCTGCCTTTGCAATGTCAACAAATGCATCAACGTACATTTCAGTGTGAACACCGAGATCTTTTAAATCTGATTCAGCGATAAGTGAACCAACTGCATTTGGCATGCCGCCGATACCAAGCTGTAAACATGCTCCGTCAGGGATTTCGTTTACAATGTATTTTGCAACAGCCTGGTCAACTTCTGTAGCGGCTCCGCCACCGCCAAGTTCAGCGATAGAAGGATTGCTTCCTTCAACGATCATATCAACTTTGCTGATATGTATACTTTCTTCAAAACCACCAAGACAGCGAGGCATATTTTCGTTGACTTCTACGATAATAGTGTCTGCCATTTCACAACAAGCAGCCATATGTGATGCACTTGGTCCGAAATTGAAGTAGCCATGCTCATCCATAGGTGCAACCTGGAACATTGCAATGTTTGAAGGTGTTTTTGAGTCTCTGTAATAGCGTGGGAGTTCAGAATAGCGGATAGGAGAGTAGAATGAAAAACCCTGTGCGATTGCTTTTCTTTCGATACCACCCATATGCCATGAGTTCCATGTCATATGATCTGCCGGATTATCTATCTTGAAGATTTCAGGTACCCAGCATAAGATACCACCTCTGAAATTAACATCTGTAAGCTCAGGAAGACGTTTTGCCATAGCAGCATCAAGAGCTACAGGTGTACCGACTGACCAGCCGTAATCTACCCAGCTTCCGGAATTAACTACTTTTACAGCTTCATCAGCTGATGTAAGTTTTTGTGAATACAGTGTTTTGTAATCCATGATATAACCTCCGTATAAAAATTTGTTAATGTAAAATAAAAACGCATATGCGTTATTGCGGTTATGGTGACGAAAATATTTTCTGACCATAATCAAAATTATAATAAACTATGAATAAAGTGTCAAAAGGGTGTTTTATCCCAATCACACATAATTCAACTATATATAAAATACCATGTTTTATGTATAAACGTCAAATTATTATATATGGAACAATTTGGTGTTTTTTGTATTTGTAGCAGCTAAACGGCTTGGCAGGTTAACGTCATTAAACAATTAAATATATTATGATGTAGGTGTCAAAAGATATTTTGACACCTACTGATGCCACAGATTTCTCATTTGTAAAGTGATTTGCGCAATTTTGCAAACACCGGCAAGAAGCATAAAAGAAATGCTTATTAAAAATAAAATCTTAATAAAATTTTGCACAATTTTACATAAATTAAAAATATTCGACAAGGAATGGACGAAAAGAACTTGATAATTTATCAGATTTGATATATTATAGGCAAGTAGAGTGCCTTAAACATATGGGTAAACCGTATGACTCGCATCAAAAATTTTGACTTAAACATTTACATAATGTTTCTAAGGAAAAATATTATTATTAAGGAGGATTTTAAATTATGGCAAAGAAAGTAGTTATCGCAGGCGCTTGTCGTACTGCAATCGGTAAAATGGGTGGAGCTTTAAGTAAAACTCCTGCTCCTGAATTAGGATCAATCGTTATAAAGGAAGCTCTTAACAGAGCTGGTGTTCCTGCAGACAAAGTTGATCATGTATATATGGGTTGTGTTATCCAGGCTGGTCTTGGACAGAACGTTGCCCGTCAGGCTTCAATCAAAGCTGGTCTTCCTGTTGAGACTCCTGCTGTTACAGTAAACGTTGTATGTGGTTCTGGTCTTAACTGTGTAAATATGGCAGCACAGATGATTCAGGCAGGTGATGCTGATATCGTTGTAGCAGGTGGTATGGAAAATATGTCAATGGCTCCTTATGCTATGATGCAGGGTCGTTTCGGATACCGTATGAACAATGGTAAATTAGTTGATACAATGGTAAACGATGCATTATGGGATGCTTTCAATCAGTATCATATGATGATTACAGCAGAAAATGTTGCTGAACAGTGGAATCTTACTCGTGAAGAGTTAGACGAGTTCGCTGCAAACAGTCAGCAGAAATGTGAAGCTGCTATTAAGAATGGTGCATTCGATGATGAAATCGTTCCTGTACCTGTAAAGGTTAAGAAAGAAACAGTTATGTTTGCAAAGGATGAAGGCCCTCGTCCTGGAACAACAGCTGAAAGTCTTTCAAAATTAAAATGCTGCTCAGGTAAAGAAGGCGGAGTTGTTACAGCTGGTAACGCATCAGGTATCAATGATGGTGCAGCAGCAGTTGTAGTTATGAGCGAAGAAAAGGCTAAAGAACTTGGTGTTAAGCCAATGGCTACATTTGTATGCGGAGCTCTTGGTGGTGTTGATCCTTCAATCATGGGTGTTGGTCCTGTAGCTTCTACAAAGAAAGCTCTTGCAAAGGCTAACATGTCACTTGATGATATCGATATTATCGAAGCTAATGAAGCATTCGCAGCACAGTCAGTAGCTGTAGGCAAGGATCTTGGATTTGATCTTAAGAAACTTAATCCAAATGGTGGTGCTATTGCACTTGGACATCCTGTTGGAGCTTCAGGCTGCCGTATCCTTGTAACACTTCTCCACGAGATGCAGAAAGCAGATGCTAAGAAAGGTCTTGCTACACTTTGTATCGGTGGTGGTATGGGTTGTACAACTATCGTTGAAAGAGACTAATTCAACCAGTATATAAAAGAATATAAAAGGAGTAATTATCATGGATTTCATTTTATATGAAGTAAAAGATGCAATTGCTACAATTACAATCAACCGTCCAAAGGCTCTTAATGCACTTAACAGCCAGGTTCTTGATGAACTTAATGCAACATTGGATGCTGTTGATCTTAATACAGTGAGATGTCTTATCCTTACAGGTGCCGGCGAAAAGTCATTTGTTGCAGGTGCTGATATAGGAGAAATGAGTACACTTACAAAAGCTGAAGGTGAAGCTTTCGGTAAAAAAGGTAATGATGTATTCCGCAAATTAGAAACATTCCCTATTCCTGTTATTGCAGCTATCAATGGTTTTGCACTCGGTGGTGGATGTGAAATCTCTATGAGCTGTGATATAAGAATATGTTCTGACAATGCAGTGTTTGGACAGCCTGAAGCAGGCCTTGGTATTACACCTGGTTTTGGTGGAACACAGAGACTTGCAAGAACAGTAGGTGTTGGTATGGCTAAGCAGATGATCTACACTGCACGCAATATAAAAGCTGATGAAGCATACCGTATCGGTCTTGTTAATGCAGTTTATACTCAGGAAGAGCTTATTCCAGCAGCAGAGAAGCTTGCTTCTACTATTGCAAAGAATGCTCCTATCGCAGTACGTAACTGCAAAAAGGCTATAAATGATGGTCTTCAGGTAGATATGGACAAAGCTATTGTTATTGAAGAAAAACTCTTTGGTGACTGCTTTGAGACAGAAGATCAGAAAGCTGGAATGGGCAACTTCCTTGAGAAAGACAAGGAAAAGAAATTAAAGGTTGTTCCATTTAAGAACTGCTAATAAATTGGCATTTAGATAA
>CAZFFA010000192.1:0-5557 GCA_964517955.1 uncultured Jutongia sp.
GGCAAAAAACACAGAATATGGTTATGAGGAAACAACTGTTACACTTACAGATGAGGATGGAAAGGATAGAGTCTTTTATATAGATGAAATATATGAGGTTGATGGAAAACTCTATGCTGCGGCAATTCCCGGTGATGTAGAAAATGTCACAGAATACTATGTATTCAGACTTATCGATCTTGGCAATGATGATTATGAGATGGAAGACATAACAGACGAAGACGAGTACGATGCAGCCGCAGATGCATATGAGGAAAAGCTTGATGCAAGGGCATGGAACAGAATTGTTGAGAGCGAAGAGTAGATTTTTAAATTTGCATAAAAGTAAAAGCGAAATTTATGTTTACCTCTTTGTTATTTGAACATCTGTTTCCTTTATGTTATACTTTTTTGTATAATTGAAAAGAAAATAGGATGTGATTTTCCGATTATTAAATGCCCTCTAGTTTACAAAGGAGGGTGATGCCCTATGAACACAATGGAAGTTTTAACTTTATTGCTAGTAATTTTTGCGGCTCTATCTTACATAGATAATCATAATAATAAAAAGAAATAGCATCCCACTCGCCCAAGTAGATGCTATTTCAAATTTGATATAATTTTTACTGAGGGCAATCGGATAACACATCCGATAAACCTTTCTAAGCAAATTATACACTAGGGCATTTGATATTTCAAGTGCCCTTATTAATGAATAAATAAAAGGCTGAACTGTTACTTTCGATGTCTGCTTTTTTATACGTAAGACGCATAAAAGGGCAAAAAATACCATTATAAAATATCAAATTTAAATTCTAATACTCGTCATTGTAGATTATCTTCTTTTTGATAAGTTCGGCTGTAGCTTCATCTTTTAACTTCGTAATGATAGCTCCTGCAAATTCAATACATGTTCCCATGCCACGGCTTGTGATAATGTTGTTATCGACAACTACAGGCTGTTTAACATAGTCTGCACCTGTAAGCTTTTCTGCCATATCAGGATAGCATGTGGCTTTTCTGCCACCAAGTAAACCGAGACCGGCAAAAATAGTTGGAGCAGCACATACAGCGGCAAGCATTTTTCCTTTTTCATTAAATTCAATGATTTTGTCTGTAAGTGTTTTACAGGCTGCAAGATTTGGTGTTCCTGGAATTCCTCCCGGAAGGATTATCATATCAGCTTCATCAAAATTGACTTCGCTTATAAGTTTATCTGTTTTTAATGTAACTTTGTGTGAGCTTGTAACCTCATAGGAATCGGTTATAGATACCATATCTATAGATATACCTGCTCGTCTTACCATATCAACTACAGTAAGCATCTCGACTTCTTCGTGACCATCAGCTACGAAAATAAGTGCCTGTGCCATTGTAACGACCTCCTTAGTTGTTCTTGATAGTTAAGTAACTATTCAGTCTTTCATTTCTTACATTCATAAAATCTGCAAGCAATCATGACTGGACTGTTACATATATAAAACATTAAAGATTTATGAATATATAATATAGCATATTTTCAAAGTATGCAATAAACGTTATACTGTTATATAGTCAGGTGGGTGAAGAGGGTTACTGTTCACTAACACTAAAATCCTAAAAAATGGAGAAAAAATATGGAAGATGTTCAGAACGAATCAAAAAATAATGTCGTTGAAAAAGTAATTGAAAAAGAGATTATTGCGAAAGAAATAATATCTGACAATTCAGAAAATGTTATAGAAGGTGAAAAGAGGAAACCGTTTGATAAATGGTTTAAGTTCAACCATAAATATATGACTATATGCATATATTCACTTTTTGTAGTATTCTGGGCTGCGATAATCATTGTACTTATATCAAATTGGAAAGATACGAAGAGTTTCATATATAATTTATTTGATGTACTCAGTCCGTTTTTTATCGCATTGCTTATAGCGTATTTCTTATCACCTTTGGTAGACAATCTCAACAATTTTATTCAGAAATACATTGCAAAGGGCAGGATGAAAAGTCTGGTAAAGTGTATTTCCATGATTCTGGTGTATATTGCTGTCATGGGGTTTATTATAATTGCGTTTGTGTTCGTTATACCTCAGATTGGTGAGAGTATCAATGAGCTTACGCAAAATATTCCAAGAGTTTACAGGCAGATTCTTATATGGCTCACAGAATTTCATAGGAAGTATCCTGATATAGATACAAGATTTATTACAGAGAGAATGAATACACTCGTACCCAATATGATAAATTATGGAACAAATATTGTAGGCAATATAATTCCTATGGTATTGTCTGTATCCATGTCGATTATGAAGAGTGTGGTAAATGTACTTTTGTCCCTGATCATATCTGTTTATATGATAAATGGCAGACATAAATTCATATTTCAGGGAAAGCGGCTTGTTTATGCGCTGTTCGAGGAAAAGACAGGTGATGCCATATGTACTACAAGCAGAGAATGTAATGATATATTCAGTGCATTTCTTATAAGCAAAGCAATCGATTCACTTATTATAGGATGCATCTGCTGTGTTGTAATGAATATACTTCAACTGCCTTATGCAGTTCTTCTTAGCGTTATAGTCGGAATAACCAATATGATTCCTTATTTTGGACCATTTATCGGTGCTGTTCCGGGTGTGCTTATATATCTTTGCACAAAGCCACAGGAAGCTATCATATTTGTAATAATGATACTTATACTTCAGCAGTTTGACGGGCTTGTGCTCGGTCCAAGACTTTTGGGACAGTCAACAGGTCTTAATCCTATGTGGGTTATATTTGGTATAACAGTAGGCGGAGCATATTTTGGCGTTGTCGGAATGTTTATCGGTGTGCCAACAGTTGCAGTTATAGCTCATCTTATGAATAAGTTCATATCGTACAGACTTAAGGGAAAGAATGTAAAGGCACTTATTGACGGTGAGAATGAGGAGATGGAGGCAGATAGCGATGGAGTATCAAGACAGGACAAAGTAGAAAAAGAAATTAAAAAGATAAGACAGAAAAATAGAGAGAGGAGAAGAATAAGGCTTATAAATAAAAAAGACAATAAAGAAAAATAAAATGAAAAAGTAGAAAAAGAATGGAGAACAGGGGAGTTAGTGTGAAAAAAACGTGCGCAGAAATGAGGATTAAAATGAAATTTGTAATTGAAAATTTATCTAAGAGCTTTGAGGCTAAGCAGGTTTTAAAAAATATTAATTTTACATTTGAAGAGGGAAAAATATATGGTCTTCTTGGAAGAAACGGTGCCGGAAAGACAACATTTTTTAATTGCATCAATTCAGATATTGCTATAGATTCAGGCGAAATCTATTTATTGATGGGAGATGAAAGAAAAAAGGTTACGCCTGAAAATATAGGATATGTGCTCTCAACACCAACAGTTCCGGAATTTCTTACCGGACGTGAATTTTTGAAATTTTTCATTGACATCAATTCTGAATCTATATCACATGTTAAGCCGTTTGATGAATATTTTAATATGGTAAGTCTTGCACCGGAGAATCAGAATCGTCTTATGAAGGATTACTCACATGGTATGAAGAATAAGATGCAGATGCTTATTAATATGATAGCAGAGCCGGAAATATTATTGCTTGATGAACCACTGACATCACTTGATGTAGTCGTTGGTGAAGAGATGAAACAGCTTCTTCGCAGCCAGAAGGAGAACAGGATCACCATTTTTTCTACGCATATTATGGATCTGGCACTTGATCTTTGTGATGTTATTGTTCTTTTAAGCAATGGCGAGCTTGAAATAGTAGATAAGGAAAATATGGGAGAGAAAGAATTTAAAGAAAAGATAATTGCAGCACTTAAGGAAGAAGGTGCAGCAAATGAGTGATATATTAAAGATTCTTCGTATATCATTTTCTCTTAAGAATACATACAGAGTAAATTCCATTATATATGGTCTGAAGCAGATTCCTATTGTGAAAAAGCTGATACCTGAGTCGATATATGGAGTAGGCGGACTCAAAATATTTGTAAATATAATCTCTATTTTATGGGAATTTATATCTGCATTTGCCGGTAAATTGATGTATCTGTTATTTATGGTACTTATCATATCATCACAATACAATACCAAAAACCAACCTTTGGTTTATATGAATATATTGGTATTTCTGACATTCATTGGTGCAATACTCAATACATATTTATTTGATCCTTCAAAAGATAAATATTATGCAATTGTATTGCTTAGGATAAATGCAAAATATTATGCACTTGTAAATTATGCATATGAATTGTTTAAAACTATTGTCGGATTTATGGTTTTTGGATGTATAATCGGCTGGCTGGCAGGGGTTCCAATGTACATAAATATTCTGTCTCCATTTTTTGTTGTTGGATGTAAGCTGACAGTATCAGGTTTTAATTTATGGCGGAATGAAAAACATGATTATTATTACAATGAAAATAAAGGTGAAAAGTTAAAGGTAATACTTGTTATTGTATTTTTGGCAGCGGCATACGGACTGCCGTTGATCGGATGTGAAATGCCACTGGCTTTGACTGTCACTATTATGGTACTGGCAATTCTTACAGGTATTTTCTCACTAAAGGTGATAACAGGATTTACAAAGTACAGGCTTGTATATGCAAGAATACTTAAAGAAGCGGATGAGCAGCTTGAAAAGGTATCAAATGTTGAACTTAGCAGCAATAGGGATTTGATCGAGCTGGACAGTAGCGATGTTTATGAACAGTCAGTTTCTAAAAAGGAAAAGAAAGGCTTTGAGTATCTTAACAGCATTTTTATACGCCGCCATAGAAAAATTCTTTGGAAACCTGCAAAGCTGGCATCTGTTATCTGTCTGGTGCTTGTTTTGGCGTCGATAATATTAATGTTTATTTTTGACAATTTGAAGGTTCAGATGGCGGAACTGCCACTTAAATATCTTTCAATGTCTCTTTTCTGGATGTATTTTATCAATAGGGGACAGGGATTTACAAAAGCACTTTTTATGAACTGTGACCATAGTCTGCTGACATATTCATTTTATAGGACACCACATGCCATACTTGAACTTTTTAAGATAAGGCTTCGTGAGATTATAAAGATAAATCTGCTTCCGGCATTTATACTTGGAACGGGATTATCTGTGGTACTTATATTGTCAGGGGTAGAGACCAATCCGGTTAATTATCTTATAGTATTCATAACATTTCCGGCTGAAAGCATCTTTTTTTCAGTGCACTATCTGATTATATACTATCTGCTACAGCCTTATAATGCCGGAACGGAAGTTAAGAGCGGAATGTATAAGATTATAACAGGATTAACATATATGATATTTTATTTTATGCTGCAGGTGGAAGTTCCGGTATTTGTATTTGGGATAAGTACAATATCATTTAGTGTTTTATATTGTATAATTGCATGTATACTTGTGTATAAAATTGCACCGAGGACATTTAAGATCAGGGCATAAAAAGTATAGATGAGCAGTATGAAAAGGCAATGCGCTGGCATTGCCTTTATTGGGTAGTTAAAAAGTGATATTAGTAATGTGAAAAGTCAATACGCCTATATTGCCCTTAGTGCCTGTGTGCTATAAGCTTGCAGATAGGATTACCGAGA
>CAZFFA010000193.1:0-3352 GCA_964517955.1 uncultured Jutongia sp.
GTTCTGTTTTGAGAGCTGGTTGCAAAAAAGGATGAACTTCACGGATTCAGGTTTTAGTAAGTATGAGGACGGAAAGCACGATACTTATATTTCTAACCCCGAGAATAGAAATTCATGACAAATTTGTAGCAGATAAAATTATAAACAAATTTCTGATGCAGATTTGTAGCTCCTCCACAGCAAAAAAATAGGCACATCCACAGCAGATATACCTATTTCTCAAAAGCGGCACTAATTTCACTCATTTAAAAAATCCAATGCCCCTTCTGGTATTTCCTCACTCGGTGCTGGAAGTTCGGTACTGTCCTGCCTGTCTACTAAAATAACATCGGTCACTTGCATGTCTCCAGACGACACACCGCAATTTTTAATATAATTCCTAATTAAACTCTCCATATCTGTTAGAATTTCCGCACGGAACTGCTCTAACAGTTCTTTTTGATTATCCTGCCTGTCTTTATTTGCAAAATGCTCCGCAAGAATAAGCTTAATATAGTCTGGTACAGACAGTCCAGAGTCTCTTTTCCCATCTAAAAGTCTCTGGTACATCTCTGCTTCCACGCCTTCCGTATGAAACCGAACTGTTGCCACATACCTATTACCCATATCACGCCACTCCCTGCTTCTTCAATATCTGCATGGCAAGAAATTCATATCCTTTTGCATTAGCGTGTATATCCGGATCAAAAGCAACATTCGAGCGTGGTTCGGAAAAGTTCTTTACTGCCACTGCACCTCCACCAACATATATGACATTGGTGTATTGCAGGTCAAATTCTCTTTCTTCCAATTCCAACTCCAGTCCACGAATCTGTTCCCTAAGTGTTTCTCTTATATGGTTTACCTGGCTTTTTGGAAGAAAGCTGTCTTTCTTTAGTATTACTTTCAGTATTTCACTCTCAGGCACATTCTTCCCATACTGCACCTGCAAACTACCCTGAATCTGCTTTATCCATTTAACCATTGCTTTCTCTACCGTAACAGATTTTCTCTCGACAGGCATACCATTCTTCAGCAATACAACATCCGTTGTCTTACTCCCTATATCCACAACCAGATAATCAGCTTTCATATTGCAGAGTCTCGGTGCTATTGCTGAATAACACTGGGGAAATACAAAAACCCGGCTGATTGTTACATCATACCGGATTCCTTCATACTCATATTTCAATATTGGTTTTTCCTCATAATATTCCATCAGGGATTTCTTTTCTCTCCCGTAATCAGAGAACGGAAGCCCTACCGCTAAAACTACTTCCGCTTTCTGGACGCTTACTGTGCGAAGTTCTTTTGCTATAGCTACCATCGTCAGAAGCCTTGCGTTTTCGTCTGATACTTTGTCCTCTGTAATGGCAGCCCTGCCCTCGCCGACCTTATAGTATTTCCGATTGTACTTTAAGGAATGTTCCTTAATCGTCGGCTCTATTCCCCCCATTGGGTAAACACCATTGTCGAATAAGAACTGTGCCGTTTTTCCAAACTGGTAGCCATTATCAAAGCCAATCACATACATACCGTTACTCAGTTTCACCATTTTTGTCCACTCCTTCCATCTGTTAAACCTCTGAAAATGAATAGGAACCGTCCGTAAATGCCCATTCATCTTCATTGTTAATAAATCCTTCCTGTTGCTCCACATCATCAATCGGCAGTTCTCCTGTTGTAAGAAAAGTACCATAAAAATTCACAAGAATACCTGGCTTATAGCGGCAGGGTGTTCCGTCACTGTCACCGTCAGCCAGTTCCCAAAAATGAAAACTCTTTGGTACCGTTATCCGGTCTATCCTTAAATCACAGAAATATCCCTGTACTCCTTTTATATCCATAGGTATCCATCGTTCTTCTCTTGCATTGAATCTAGTCATTTATATACATCTCTCCTCCTAACTTAGCCATCCAACGTTTTTATATGCCCAATTAACAGCTCTACAATTTTTTCACTCTGCACTCATTCTGAAATCAAGGTAAAATTGCTGCATTTTTGTAGCAGTTTTCAATATCTGAAATGCCCTGCTACATTTTTGCACCAACCAATTACTATCTGCTACATTTTTGTAGCAGATACAATACGGGGGCATAACTCTTATTGATATGCCCCTATACTAACCTTAGAAATATCTCAAAATTCTATGCAGGAATCCTATCCAGAAATTCCTGCTCCGTAAGGATTGGTATGCCAAGCTCCTTTGCCTTTGTCAGCTTGCCGCCCGGCTTTTGCCCACAGATGAGGTAATTCGTCTTTTTCGTGACAGAACTCCCTGCAGTGGCGCCGATGCTGCTGATCTTGTCATTGATAGTGTTACGAGTAAAATTCTCTAATTTCCCTGTTACCACGATAGTACACCCTGCAAACGGGTTACCCTTTGTCCTATTGTTTTTCTTTGCCATGCTAATATCCTCCATTTTCTTAAATTTAAACTCTTTCTGTAGTGATTTCCAAAGTTTCAAGTTCTCATAATCATGGAACCATTCCCATATGTTCCGGCACATTATCTCTCCAAAATCCGGAAGAGATGTAAAATCGAAGCAGTCCACCGCTGCTTTTGCAAACTCCTGTAAATCACCATGAAAATATTGCTCTAATACCCTGCTTGCTGTTCTCCCAATCATCGGTATATCCATTGCTACCAGATACCTCGCAAATGTAGTATTGCGGCTTTTCTCAACGGAATCCATGATTTTCTTATAGGACTTCTCACCAAAGCCGTCCATCTGCACAATCTCATTCCTATAACGGTCCAGATGGTAAAAATCATGGTATGTTTTCAAGAATCCTTTTTCAATAAACCGTTCAATGGTAGCTTCTGATATTCCCGATATGTCCATAGCCTTCTTCCCTGCGAAATGGATGAATCTGTGCAGAATCTGACTGCTACACTTCGGATTATCACAATGCAGAGTTTCGATCACACGCCCCCTTCCATTCTTTCTGGAATAAATCCTGCTTGTTTTCCCACAGCATGGGCATGTCCTAGGAATCATATTCTTTCTAAAATGCCCCCGGTCAAGATTTTCTTCAACATGGGGAATAATCATGTTTCTCTTGGAAACGAGAATCCGGCAACCAGAATAAAGTTCCAAATCCCGAATGAATGAAAGGTTATGCAGGCTCGCTCTTGATACGGAACACCCGTCAATCTCCACCCTATCAAATACTGCTACAGGTGCAATTTCCCCAGACCGTCCCGGCTCCCACTCAATAGAACGGAATACTGTTTCATAAGTATCATCTTCAAACTTATATGCAATACCATCCTTGTAATGGTGTCCGGTTCTTCCGCATCTCTTTGAATAGGAAAGACTGTCATACCGTAGCACCATACCGTCAATCGGAATATGTCTGTCCTCTGCA
>CAZFFA010000193.1:3452-5533 GCA_964517955.1 uncultured Jutongia sp.
GAAGCAAGATTTCTTGCATTACAAGCTGCTTTATCCTCCTTCCCTAGGACTTCAACCTTCATTTTCTCAAAATCATCCTTATGGATGAAGCCTTCGCCCGTAATGACAAGCCGCCCCTTATGTGGTATGCTTGTCGGCACATTATGAAAAGCGGGGATGTTGTGGGTAATCATTTCCCCAACATCCCCGTCTCCTCTTGTAGATGCCTCTACAAGCTGACCGTTTTCATAACAGAGCTTGATTGTAAGCCCATCCAGTTTCAGCATCAATAAAGCCGATGCTGTTCTCGCCATTTGTAATAGTTCCTCCGTCTGTTTGGTCTTATCCAAACTTAACAGCGGAATTGGATGTCTCACTTTCTCCAGTGCACTGACTGGTTCAAAACCAACGGTCTGCGTTGGCGAATTGCTTAGGATAATGCCAGTCTTCTTCTCCAGTTTCTGCAGTTCATCAAAAAGATGGTCATATACCGCATCCGACACACTTGGTTTTGCTTTGTTGTAATACTCGTGGCGATAACGGTTCAGCTTTGCCACAAGCATTGTAATTTTTCTGACATCCTCCTTCTTTGATTTTGAACGTAATCTGTTCATATCTCCATCATCTCCTTTTTAAAAATTGCTATAAAAATAAGGGATTCTACAACAGGAAAGATTCGGCAAATGTTGTCTGACCTCCTTCCATTTTTGCATAAAAATACCACAGAACAGATTTCTCCATCCTGTGGCATTTCCATAATCACTTAGGCTTGCACTTTTTCAAGCTTTTCCAATTGTTTTTTCTTTTTTTCTAATTCCTTCTGTCTCTCCTGCTGTATTCTTTCACGAATTTGTTGATGTGACAGCTTAAGCAAATCTTCCGGAAGATCAAAACGATCTTCTTGTACATATACGATTCTTTCCATACTACTGCACCTCCCAAAATTCAATGTCATAAGTTTCTGATAGTTCCTTTAATGCCTCGATCTGTGCTAAATATTCATCATGAAGTTGCAAATAATAATCTGCTACATATAGATTATACATCATTTTCGTTATTGTTTCATCAGCTTTATAACAGAAAATTTTTCCATCATGACATAATACTATACCGAGCATATAATTGTGGTCTTTTACTGAATTAAAATCAGCAATACTTGGTGGCATACTACAAGGATGCGTATGCACAGCTATAACATTACTCCTACCTTCTATTGCTCTATTGATTGATTCAGAATAAAGAATCTGTTCTTCTTCGAATGAATTAACTTCCTTCGCTATCACTTGACCTGTATCTGCGTCAAACCAGTACATATCCTCATATAAAGTTCCTGACCTATGCAACAGCATCTCTTTAGCTTTTATATAAAGGACTCTGTTTACATCTTTATTATCGGTAATTTTATCAAATTTATTACGATATTCTCCACTTGAAATATATGTACTATTAACAAGTGTAGATTTATTCCTTCCATACCTCTGAAATTCAAGGTTTTCACTCATATATTACAACAAACTCCTTCCTCTTTCCTTATTAGATTATATGATCTACAAACACAGCAGTCATGGCAATCGAGATTTCCCTCTCCACTTTGCTTAAATGCTACGATGCATTCAGTTGCTCTTACATGCTGGACGAATGAGCGTCACCTGTTGTACCCTTTCTATAAGGTGTTACTTAGTCCATTTACACCATATAATCCACAAAATATGGATTAAATAACACCAGAAGATACTATATGTAGATAAAAATTTCAGGTTCCATAGTAGGACACAAAGTATTCAACCGCATTCTCAGGGAAAAACTCTCGGAACTCGCCATATAACTGAGCCGCAAGTGTCTTATTGTGCGATATGATCAAAGTCGGCTTATTCAGTGCCGCTATTACATTTGCCATCGTAAAGGTCTTACCGGAACCTGTAACACCTAGTAAAGTCTGGAATTGATTGCCTTCCTTGAATCCTTTAACAAGCTCTTCTATCGCCTGTGGCTGGTCTCCTGTAGGCTGGTATGGAGAGTGCAATATAAACTTTTTTTGTTCACTTTGCATAAAAATCTCCATTCCGCCGCCTTTGGCTGGCGGCACAAATAGTAATGAAAGT
>CAZFFA010000194.1:0-5452 GCA_964517955.1 uncultured Jutongia sp.
GTTCACACCATAGATGTGTTACATTATTTAGGACGATTATTCTAAAAAAGAAAAAACGGGGTCAGCAAAATAAATTGCTGAACCCCGTTGTTCATCAAATTGACCATATTATATTATCTCTTTTTGCAAAAATCAAGATTATTTAGTTAAATTATATTTTTTCTAAATAAAATAAAGTTATTTTAAATTTTACTTTATTTTATTTTGTTTGTTTAGAGAAATATCCTCTATATAACTTCCTATTCTGTTTATTTCCAAACCATATAACAGTTCAGTCATTTATTTTTTCATATGTTTACAATTCTTCTGCTTTATATATAACATACCCTTCATAGTAATAACTATTGTCTATTCCCTTCATATATACTTCACAGTCATCAACCTTATCAGTCAGTGCCTGTTTTAAGATATATTTTATTTCTATATCTTTAATCGGACTTCTTTCCATTGCAAGAAGATAGTCTTCTTTGTCAACTGTACTCCAATCAATAACCTTATTCAATTCTTTTTTCAGGATTAAATCCAGCCATATCCTTGTACTTCGTCCATTACCTTCTCTAAATGGATGTGCTATATTCATCTCAACATATTTTTCAATAATTTCATCAAATGTAGACTGCGGCATTTTCTCAATATTCTCAAGAGCCGCCTGTAAATACATTACCGGTGCAAATCTAAAATTACCCTTTGCAATATTTACAGTCCGCACTTTTCCCGCAAAATCATATATTTCATCAAATAAGTATTTGTGGATTGCTGCAAGCATCCTGAAAGTTCCTGCATCATAATTATCTAAATACCCATTTTCAAATAATTCAACTGCCTTTTTCTTGCTTATCTTTTCTTCCATTCTGGCAAGTTCCGTAGAATCCGTAATATTTAATTTATTATCTAATGCCATATTCTTTCCTTTCTATTGCCTAACTTTCAGTTCACATATTTACTATCTACCGCTTCATCTTCCACAAGCCTACTGCATCAGCCAATATCCATCCTATAGGTATCGACCACCATATTGCACTGACACCCATAGAAGTATTTGGTGCAAATATATATGAAAGCGCAACTCTTGTTCCAAGTGATATAACAGTCAATACAAGTGACATCTCTGCTTTCTGAATCCCCCTGTAATATCCATAAAGTAAAAAAAGCTCTCCTATCCCGAAGTAGAAGCTTCCCTCAATTCTCAGGTATCTGACTCCTTCCAGGATAATATCTTTCTTAGATGCATCTACAAATATCCTCATAAAACCGCCGGCAAATATCCAGATTATCAAAGATACTGCCAGACAAAATATTACTGATATCAGCATTGACAATTTTGTGCCTGTATGTATTCGTTCTTTCTTTTCTGCACCATAATTTTGTGATACAAACAGTGAATATGCATTGCCAAATTCCTGTGCCGGCATGTATGCCAGAGTATCTATCTTAACAGCCGCCGCAAATGCCGCAATTATATTTGTTCCAAAACTATTTACAAGTCCCTGTATCATCAAAATACCAAGATTCATTACCGACTGCTGCAGCCCCGTAAATACATCATTCTTAATTATCTCACCGATACTGTTCCATTCCAGTTTATGCTTTTTCTTCACAAGCTCTGTATTGTTTGTCAATACATAAATTGCGATTCCAATACCTGAAATTCCCTGAGAAATTACAGTCGCTGCCGCTGCTCCTTTAACACCCCACTTAAATACAATTACAAACAACAAATCAAGTCCGATATTCATCAGAGACGAAATTGCAAGAAATGTAAGCGGCACAACCGAATTGCCCAAAGCCCTCAATAAGTATGCACAAAAATTATAAAGAAATGTAAAACCTATTCCTATAAAAATTATAGTGACATAATTTCTCATCAGATCATAGATTTCATCAGGAACTGAAAGTAAATGCAGAATTAAATCTGTCTGCGAAAAGACCAAAATATAAATCAATACTGTAACCACACCAATAAAAATAAATGACAAATGCAAATCCTGCTGCAATTCTGAAATTTTTCCGGCACCGAACGACTTTGAAAACAATGCTCCGCTTCCCATGCAAAGTCCAATTATTAGTGAAGTAAGAAATATCATTAAAGTATATGATGAGCCTACTGCTGCCAGTGCATCGGAACTTACAAAACGACCAACAATTATCGTATCTGCTATGTTATATATCTGCTGCAGAAGATTTCCTGCCATCATTGGAAGTGCAAACATCATAAGTTTTTCCGGGATAGAGCCTTCTGTTAAATTTATATTAGTTTTCATTTTTGTCCATTCTTATATTTCACTCTACAACATTTCTTGGTTTTCCTGCAATAAAAGCCTGAATTGACAGATATACATCTTCAACAACACGTTTTCTTGCCTCAACACTTCCCCATGCAACATGAGGAGTAAGCATCAGCCTGTCACGGTCTGTTATCCGCAATAAAGCACTGTCCTTTGGCAATGGTTCTTTCTCATATACATCAAGTCCTGCCGCAGCTATTTCACCACTTTCTAATGCATCAGCAAGATCTTTTTCCACAACTATAGGACCTCTTGCAAGGTTAAGAAGTATCGCTGTTTTTTTCATCTTTTCAAATGCGTTCTTTCCAAACAAAGCCTGTGTTGTCTGAGTTAATGGTGTGTGAATTGATATAACATCGCTTTCTGCTAATAATGTATCAAAATCAACAGCCTCATATGGTACATCATATTTATTCCCACTCGCAGAATAATATATAACATTCATTTCAAATGCAGCCGCAATCTCACTCACTTTACGTCCAATAGCCCCCATGCCGACAATTCCAATAGTCATACCTGCAAGTTCATGGAATGGTTTTGCCACATGAGAAAAGCTTGTCCCTGCAGAATAAGCTCCACTTTTAACATAAGTTGTATAATAATCACATTTTTCTACCAGATTAAGAAGCAGAGCAAATGTATGCTGTGCCACTACATCTGTAGAATACCCTCTTACATTTGTTACCTTTATATTCCTTTTCCTGCAATACTCAATGTCTACATTGTTGTACCCCGTAGCTGCCTCACATATCAGCTTCACACTACCGGCATCTTTTAAAGAGTCTTCATTCATCAGACATTTATTTGCCGCAACAATATCGGCATCTTTTATTCTTTCAGCAATAAGCTCATTCGGAGTTGAATCATACAATTTCACTTCGCCAAGCTCTGATAATTTATCCCAGCTAACATCACTACCTACAGAATCTGCCTCCAATACTACAATCTTCATATTCGCACCTCTTTACTTTATTCATACATTATTATTTCTAATAATAATTTTGTTTCTTTTCACTAACGTATTTTATCATATTTAATATCCAAATCAAAGTTTATCACTAAAAAAGCCATAGAAAATACGATAAAAATCGTTAATTTCTATAGCTTTTTATTTTTCTGTCAGTCTGTAAATATCCTGTGTCAGATTGATATAATACATCGAAATTGATTCGATAAAATAGATATTCTGTTCTTTTATTTAAATCTCAAAAATATCACTAAATGCCTTTAATGCACCTTCTGTCTCATGTGCAAGAACCTTTGTTGCAAGCACTTTACCAAGCTGTACACCTTCCTGGTCAAAGCTGTTGATATTCCATAAGAATCCCTGGAACATTATCTTATTCTCAAAATGTGCAAGTAAAGCACCGAGTGATTCAGGTGTTACCTGATTACCGATAATGATACTTGATGGACGTCCGCCCTTGAAGTTCTTATTGCTGTTTTCATCCTTCTTACCACATGCAAATGCGATAATCTGTGCAGCTACATTTGCACATAATTTCTTCTGGCTTAAGCTGCCCTTAATCTCAACATCAACACCCATCTGATTCTCCTTGAATCCGATGAACTGTAAAGGAACGATATCTGTTCCCTGATGTAACAACTGATAGAAAGAATGCTGTCCATTGGTACCAGGTTCACCGAAGATAACAGGACCTGTCTTGTAATTGATCTCGCCACCAAAACGGTTTACACTCTTACCATTTGATTCCATATCAAGCTGCTGCAGATGTGCAGGGAAACGGTTTAATGCCTGTGAATATGGCAATACTGCTGTTGCAGGATAACCAAGTACATTACGCTCATAAACACCAATCAACGCATCCATCATAGAAGGATTCTTTGTTACATCTGAATTGGTACATAATTTATCTTCTTCAGCAGCACCCTTTAAGAAACGGTCAAATACATCAGGTCCAAATGCTAATGAAAGAACCGCACCACCTACAGAAGATGAAGATGAGAAACGGCCTCCGATATAATCATCCATGAAGAATGCAGCTAAATAATCATCACTTTTAGCAAGTGGAGATGTTTCAGAAGTAACCGCTATCATATGTTTAGAAGCATCCAGACCAGCCTTTGCAAGTGCATCCTTTACAAATGACTCATTTGTAAGTGTCTCTAAAGTTGTACCCGATTTTGATACCAATATGAAAATGGTATGTGCAACATCTATAGAAGCAAGTACTGCTGCTGCATCATCAGGATCTACATTAGAAATGAATTTTGCATCCATTTTAAATGTATTGTTTACCTTTGCCCAGTTTTCCAATGCAAGATACATAGCACGGGGACCTAAGTCACTTCCACCGATACCGATCTGTACAACAGTAGTGAATTTTTCTCCTGCTGCATTTGTAATCTCTCCATTGTGTACCTTATTGGCAAAATCAGCGATTCTCTTCTGCTGCTCTACATAAAATTCTCTCTTGTCACCGCCATCAGCTTTAACTGCATTGCCAAGCTGACCTCTTGTTAACTGGTGAAGAACCATACGCTTCTCACCTGTATTAATTACTGCTCCATTATATAATTCTTCAAACTTCTCTGAAAGTTCTGCTTCTTTTGCAAGATCAACAAGCTTTTCGATAATAGCATCGTCTACTTCTTTTGCAGCGTAGTTATATGTTAAACCGGCTGCCATAGGTATATTATATTTCTTTACACGCTCTACCCCACTATCACCAGACATAGCTGAGATTAAATCAATACGCTTAGCATCTTTCAATGCATCGTATGCTTTCAATGTGTCTAAGTTATTCCAATTAGCCATGAAATATTACCTCCATTTTTCGTAACTGTATATTGGCATAGGTTCTAATACCTCTCACCATCTTTTTTATTATGCCCTTTTTTTATGTAAAGCGCAAGGGGTTTTCCAAATTAATTCAATTATTAAGTTAATTTCTATAAATTAAACATCTTATTAAGTAAATGTCTTCCTGTCTCTGTCCTAAAAACCTTATCCCGAAAACAAATAATGGCTTTTTTATCAAGACTATCCTCAAACGCATTTACAAGAAAATCTGCTTCCAGTAAAATCTGATAATCCATCCCCTCTACATTTTCATATGTATGATGATGTGCAATCAGATAACATACTCTGTCAATCTCATCTTCTGTAACCTCCGGAAAATTTCTAAGCATCTTTCTTGAATATT
>CAZFFA010000195.1:0-5438 GCA_964517955.1 uncultured Jutongia sp.
TGCTTGTCTAAATCTCACCCTCTCTTTCAGGCGTTTCGCACATGGAAATTCCTGCAAAACCTAAAGATTTATAGGCGCGAGGATAATGTAGACGGCAAATTGATAATTGATAACGACGTGACGGCTGAATATATTACTGATGTCGCTGAGCTTTACGATAAGGTGAGCGGGATGAAGGAGATAAAGCAGAATCAGTTGCTGAAGTTATTTAGGCTGAGCGATAAGCAGTATCGTTGGAACTATGTGGAAGACAAGACTTATCCGCTCAATGAAACTCGATATGAGATTAACAGTCGTTTGGCGAAAATCGGGGCAGGATTCTTTCTGTCGGAAGAGAGCGAAGAAACATTGTGGCACATACTTTATTCCATCAACAACAGGGAAGAACTTCATGCGGCGTTGCGCACTTTTGCCGTAAAGCTCGAAAGGACATCGCTGGCTAAGGATTTCTTCGGCGGCAAGACTGATGATGAGAAAGTCGTCTTCGCTGACTCATTCGCTGATACGTTCTGCAAGATGAAGCAGTTTAAAAGTTCTTATGCTTCTTACTCCCGAAAGGCAATAAGGCGAATGCTTTCGCTCATGATGTCGGGTTCTCATTGGAGTGAAGATGATATCGACGCTAAGACAAAGGCTAACATAGAGAAGATTTTAAACCATGATTTCACTGCGCCTCTCGACAGATTGCCCGAAAAGGTGATTGCGGAGCTGGGTAGCAAACATTGCATGGCGGATTTCCAAGGACTTCCCGAGTATCTCGCGTGCTATGTGATTTATGGTCGCCATTCTGAAGCGACTGATATGTCTATATTTGAAAGCGTAGAAGACGTAGACCGATATCTGAAGTTTGAGTTTAGAAAGACAAATCTTCGCAACCCTGTAGTGCAGGGTGTGCTTGAAGAGGCTACAAAGGTGGTGCGCGATATATGGGCACAATATGGCAAACCCGACGAGATACATATCGAGATGGGGCGTGAGCTGAAGTTGCCTAACGACAAGCGTGCCGCAGTAACGCAGCGCGCGTTGGATAATGAGCATACTAATCTTCGCATTAAAAAGCTCCTCATGGAGTTTGCCAAGCCAGAATATGATATCGACAGCGTGCGCCCTTATTCTCCGATGCAGCAGGACATACTGAAGATTTATGAGAGCACCGTATTGCAGGAACAGGCGAAGACAATACCAGATGATGTGAAATCTGTTGTGGATAATCTCGGCAATCCGTCGAAGAAGGTTACTTCATCTGAAATAATGAGATATAAGCTGTGGCTTGAGCAGAAATATCGTTCGCCGTATACGGGTGAGCCTATTCAGCTATCTCGTCTTTTTACTCCTGAATATGAAATCGAGCATGTAATTCCGCGTTCACGCTTCTTTGACGATTCCTTTAATAATAAAGTTATCTGCGAGGCAGCGGTAAACAAGGAAAAGAGCAATATGCTCGGTATGGAGTTTATCAATAAATGTCATGGACAGTTGGTAAGGTGTGGCGCTAAGACTGTAAGGATATTCAGTGTAGATCAATATCAGACTTTTGTGAAGGAACATTATTCTGGCAACAAGAGTAAGCAGGAACATTTGCTGGCTGATGATATTCCTGATAAGTTTATTTCCCGACAGCTTAACGACACTCGATATATCAGCAGATATGCTTTGGAGCTTTTCTCAAAGTTTGTAAGGGAAGAGGGGGAGGAAGAAGCCACTTCCAAGCATGTAGTCTCAATGGTGGGCAGCATTACTGACCGTCTGAAAAAGGAGTGGGGCATAAATGATGTATGGAATGAGCTTGTAGCGCCTCGTTTTGAGCGTATGAATCGCCTGCTCAATACTAATGCTTTTGGTGCTTGGCGCTCTGAAAACGGTAAGCAGTTCTTCCAGACAAACATTCCGGTGGAATATGCTCAGGGATTCAGCAAGAAACGTATCGATCATCGTCATCATGCGATGGACGCTATCGTTATAGCCTGCGCTACACGTAATCATATTAATTATTTCAACAATGAAAATGCCAAGAGTAAGCAATTCAGACATGATTTGCGCAACGCGCTTTGCACGAAATCAGCAGTTGATGATAAAGGTAATTATGTGTGGACTTTCAATAAGCCTTGGGATAGCTTCACTCAGGATGTGCGCAATGCCTTGCAGGGTATAATCGTAAGCTTTAAGCAAAACCTGCGTATCATCAATACCACTTCCAATTATTATTGTCATTATGTCAATGGCAAGAAAGTGATGGATAGGCAGGAAAAAGGCGACAATATCGCCATCCGAAAGTCGATGCACAAGGCAACTGTTTTTGGCAAGGTCTTCTTGCGTGAAACTAAGGCCGTCAAGTTAGCCGATGCTCTTGATAATGTTTCCGCTATCACTGATAAGGCAAAGCGCAAGGTGATACTTGATGTTATCGCAAGCTATCATAACCATGCCGACAAGAAAACTCTTGTGAGATATTTTAAGGACAGAGAGTATAAAGTGAATGGCATGGACTTCAAGAAGGTTGAAATATCATTTATTCCTAAGGAGTCTGATAAATATGCAGTGCGTGTAAGATTGTCTGATAGCTTGTTCGCAAAGCGCAGTGATATAGAGAAGAATCTTACAGATGATAGTATCAAGCGCATTCTCTATCGTCATCTTGATAAATATATGGTAGACGGCGAGGACAATATCAAGGAGGCTCTTTCTCCTAATGGTATAGAGGATATGAACCGTAATATTAAGGAGCTGAATGGCGGTAAAGATCATAAGCCGATATATTCAGTGCGCAAGTTTGAACAGTCGGATGCCAAATTTCCTATCGGCTTTGTAGGTTCTAAGGATAAGAAGTTCGTTGAAGCTGAAAAGGGAACTAACTTGTTCTTTGCTATTTATAAGGATGAGAATGGAGATAGAAGCTTCATGACAATTGCGCTACATGAAGCTATCGAGCGACAGAAGCAACAACTTCCGATTGCCAAGCAGGAATACGATGACGCAAAGCATCATTACACATTGCTCTTCATTCTTTCACCTAATGATCTTGTTTATGTTCCACAGTCGGTAGACGAACACGTCGCAATAGACAATATCAATGGAGCAGGGCAAATATATAAGATGGTGTCTTCGAATACTTATCAAGCATTCTTCCAACCGGAAACATTCGCGTCTTCTATTGTGGATAAGTTTGAACTGAGTCCTTTGAACAAGTCAGAGAAGCCATGGCATAGCGTTCCGTTGAGGAATTATGGTGAACTAAGAGATGGCGCGATCGAAATCGCAGCGTCTGATATGTACAACACGGCAATAAAGAAAACATGTTATAAACTTTCAGTTGATAGATTGGGACATATTAAGAATATAATAGGATGATATAGCGTTTTAAGCTAAAGAAAGGTATTATTAATAATTGGGTTACATCTGATGCTAAGAAATAGTTTTCAGATGCAACCCTTTTGTTTTATTTAAAATGATAATTTGCCTATGATAAAGAAGACTTTATACTTCGGAAATCCTGCTTATTTATCGTTGAGTAATAAGCAGTTGGTTGTGAAATTGCCTGAAGTGGAAAAGAATGAAACTATTCCAGACGAGATGAAGGCAAGATCTAAAGCTACAATTCCTATTGAGGATATTGGAGTCGTGGTGCTTGATAATAAGCAGATTACAATTACGCAAGGACTTCTTGCCGCGCTTCTTGATAACACAGTGGCTGTAATCAATTGTAATGATCAACACATGCCTGTTGGTATGTTTATGCCATTGCATGGCAACACAACCTATCAAGAACGTTTTCGTAATCAGTTAGAATCTTCTGTCCCCTTGCGCAAGCAGATGTGGCAGCAGACTATAATGGCTAAGATTGAAAATCAGGCTAAGGTTCTTGATGAAGTAACAGGTAAGGTAAATACCAACATGCACAAGTGGGCAAAGGATGTAAAGAGTGGCGATGCAGATATGCATGAGTCGAGAGCTGCTGTGTATTATTGGAAAAATTTGTTCGTCAATCGTCCTAACTTCATTCGCGATCAGAATGGTGAGCCGCCTAACAACCTTCTCAATTATGGCTATTCCATTTTGCGTGGCGTTATAGCTCGTTCGCTTGTGGTAAGTGGTTTGTTGCCTGTTATGGGAATTCATCATCATAACAAGTATAATCCATATTGCCTTGCTGATGATATTATGGAGCCTTATCGTCCATTTGTTGATAAACTCGTCATTAGCATTATGGGTAGTCATGAAATAGGAGAGGAGCTAACTACAGATTTGAAACGTGAGCTTCTTTCCATCCCTGTGCTTGATGTGAAGATAGGTGGCAAGCGTAGTCCGTTGATGATTGCTGCGGGGCAGACCACTGCAAGCTTAGCAAAGTGTTTTAATGGTGAAAGTCGTAAACTTGTTTATCCTGAAATAGTATGATTGGTAGACTTAATGAATATCGAGTTATGTGGATTCTTGTTTTATATGACTTGCCTACAGATACGAAGAAGCAACGCAAAAAGGCGGCTCAGTTTCGTAGTGAGATAGTTAAGGATGGTTTTACCATGTTTCAGTTTTCTATTTATGTGCGTAATTGTGCCAGTATGGAGAATGCGCAGGTACATATCAAACGTCTCAAGAGCCTCTTGCCTGAAGAAGGATATGTTGGCATTCTTTGTATAACAGATAGGCAATTTGCCGATATGGAAATATTTCATTGTCATACTAAAACTAAGACCGTTGCTCCATATCAGCAGTTGGAGTTGTTCTAACATTAAAAAAATAGGAATGAAGTTTTTGGCTTTTACCAATCTTCATTCCTATTTTCATCTTTGCATTTTTAATTTCTAATAATCACTTTAACTCTCTCATTACTAATTAGTTGTAATAAGTCGGTTGTTGATTATATTGCAAAGATACGATTTTTCCAGCTAATCACAACAACGTAACTTCGTCAATTTCTTTTCCCTTGTTGTTGATTATATTGCAAAGATACGATTTTTCCAGCTAATCACAACAGACGTACCACATGAAATATGTTACGATACGTTGTTGATTATATTGCAAAGATACGATTTTTTCAGCTAATCACAACTATTGGATTTGAACGAGTCCAATGCCGCATGTTGTTGATTATATTGCAAAGATACGATTTTTCCAGCTAATCACAACCTATTTAGATATTGATTGTACGTCCGAAAGTTGTTGATTATATTGCAAAGATACGATTTTTCCAGCTAATCACAACTAGAGGTGGAGCAGGTTTTGGGTTAATAACGTTGTTGATTATATTGCAAAGATACGATTTTTCCAGCTAATCACAACTTGATTAGGACAAACTTTTGTTGTAGCCGGTTGTTGATTATATTGCAAAGATACGATTTTTCCAGCTAATCACAACAGGAATTGAGCGAGCAGGCAAAGAACGACGGTTGTTGATTATATTGCAAAGATACGATTTTTCCAGCTAATCACAACATGTT
>CAZFFA010000196.1:0-1564 GCA_964517955.1 uncultured Jutongia sp.
GACTATACTGTCGGCTTTGGAATCTCACCAAATCGTGCCTTTCGGCTTGCGGGCTTACTTATAAAAAGAACACCGCCGGTAGGGAATCTATACCCTGCCTTGAAGTTTTTATTTTCAACAATTTGCATTATACAACTTTTTATATTATAATGCAATCCCCAATTTCTTTATGGCATCATATATAATATCCATATATGCTTCATCTCTTTTTCTGCCGTTTTTCTCAATATCGATCAATTCTGATACTTCAATAAACTTTACATCAGCAACCTCTTCTTCCTGAAGTTCACAACATGCAATATCAAAATCTTTTTTTACAAAATAAATATCAATAAATTTATTCTGTTTTTTTGCTCTTCCAGCCAGAAACAAATCTTCTTCTGAAATATCTATGCCAATCTCTTCTTTTGTTTCACGAATAGCACCGGCTATACTTTCTTCACCGGCAAGAACAGCTCCAACTGTAATATCCCATTCACCCGGATGTAATTCTTTGCTAAGAGCTCTTTTTTGTACAAGGAATTTTCCTTCAGATGTGTATATATATACATGAGCACACAGCATATAATCACCATTTTTAGGCGTTCCACGCTTCATTGTTCTTCCTGTTTTTCTGGCCTGTCCATCGTAAACATCCCACAATTCAGTCATCTATAGTAATAACCTCCATGTTAATATCAATATTCATGTTTTAACCTCTGCATGTAGTTTAAGTACAGAATACAATCTATCGTGACATATTATATATCAATTTTTGTCATGTACATCAGCCATAGCTTTGCTATATATGCAGCCACAATAGTTCTGCCTGTATAAATCATATTCTTTAGAAAGCCTGATAGATTCCTGATAGCCACCTTTTTTCTTAAAGTCTGACACCAGATATCTTATATTATATTCTTCCTGAAGTCTAAGTCCAATTTCATTAAGTTTTTGTGCATTTTTATGAGGACTTATTGAAAGGGTTGTCGTAAAGAAATCATATCCATGTTCTTTTGCATACACAGCCGCTTCACGCTGTCTTAATTCATAACATGCAAAGCATCTCTCTCCGCCTTCAGGAAGTTTTTCCATTCCTTTTGCCATGTCAAAGAATACATCGGGATTATATTCTCCTTCTACAAATGACACTTTATTTTTAACCGGCAATTCACTGATAAGACGTTTTTGTTCCTCAACTCTTTTTCGATACTCTTCTTCAGGCGAAATATTAGGATTGTAATAATATATTGTTATATCAAAATATTGGGCAAGATAACTAAGACAGTAGCTGCTGCATGGAGCACAGCAGCTATGAAGCAGAAGTTTTGGCACAATATTCTTCTGCTCTATATCTTTTATTATCCTGTCAAGTTCTAACTGATAATTTACTTTATTCATGTAATGATCCCCTATTTGGATGATATGTCCCCTTAAAGATTAAAGACATTAATCTTTTTAACCTTTACTCTCTGCTATCATTTTATAATACAAACACCGACAGGAGCATAGAGTTATTTATGGCTGACTTTGTAAGACCTATACTGTCAAGAATTCCCTGTGGAACCCACTTGAATACTATACT
>CAZFFA010000196.1:1612-5295 GCA_964517955.1 uncultured Jutongia sp.
ACAAGAAAGCCAACCACTGCACCACCAATATGATTCAACACTCCTATCACTGGTATATGATCTACTATCTTCAATATCTTTATAAGGTGACGAAGAACCGCATTTATTATAATAAACGCAATTATGAATGATATAGTATATGCTGCATGTGATGCCAGCTCAATATTGAGATTCTCCGAAACAATTTTTGCGGTTAAATATGCTCCGGCATAAGCTAATATCACAGATGCAAACTGTGCAATCTTCATTACAAGCCCCGTAAAATACCCAATTACAATAGCTCCTATAAGCCATACTGCTATAACTATATCAATAATATTTACTATATCCATTACATGAGAACGTCAGCCATATCATAATGACCTGCGCCTTTTCCTTTAAGATATTTAGCGGCTGTGACAGCACCCTTTGCAAATACAGCACGAGAGTATGCAGAATGTGAGAATGTTACAACTTCATCTGTGCCGGCAAATATTACATCATGGTCTCCAACTATTGTACCGCCACGAACTGCTGAAATTCCAAGTTCCTTCTTATCTCTCTTCTGACGAACCTTTGAACGGTCAAATACATATTCATACTGGTTGTCCATTGCCTCATTGATTGAGTCAGCAAGTGCAAGGGCAGTACCTGAAGGGGCATCAAGCTTCTGGTTATGATGTTTTTCTACTATTTCTATATCAAAACCATTGGCAGCAAGCTTAACTGCGGCTTCTTTTACAAGTTTCATAAGAAGATTTACACCAAGTGACATATTGGCAGATTTAAGTACAGCTACTTTTTTGCTGCATTCTTCAAGAAAAGCTAACTGCTCATCTGATAAACCTGTTGAACACATTACTATAGGAATCTGCTTTTCTACTGCATAATTCATTCTTTCTTCAAAACCATTGGCAGATGAGAAGTCTATTATTACATCTGCAGGTACATCGCAGTCTGTAATGTCTGTAAACACAGGATACTCTCTTTCTTTATTTGTAAATATATCTATTCCTGCAACTATCTGTGCATCTGCATCCTCACTTACAATATCAGTTATCATCTGACCCATACGGCCATTACATCCAAGCATAATTATATTAACCATTTTGTTACCAGCCTTTCATCTTAAAGTTTATTTAAATGAGGCATCGGATTACTCCGATACCTCAAATTATACTGCATATATATTCTTAAGCAACTACATTGATTCCAACGTCTTTCATTGCTTTTATAAGTACTTCCTTGTTAGCATCTTCCATCTCTGAAAGTGGCATACGAAGAGAACCTACATTGTATCCGATCATATTCATGGCAGCCTTTACAGGTATTGGATTAACCTCACTAAATAAAGCCTTGATAAGTGGTAAATATTTAAGCTGAAGCTTTGCACTTCCTTCTACATCACCAGCCATGAGCTTTGCAACTATATCATGTGTTTCCTGCGGAGCAACATGTGAAAGTACAGAAATAACACCTTTGCCTCCAAGAGCTACTATAGGGACAATCTGATCATCATTGCCTGAGTATACATCAAGTCTGCCTTCTGTTACAGCAAGAATTTCTGCAACCTGTGAAAGATCTCCTGATGCTTCTTTTACAGCAACTATATTGTCAACTTCTTTTGCAAGCTCAGCCATTGTCTGAGGCTTGATATTGACGCCTGTACGACCCTGGATATTGTAAAGAATCATTGGAATATCTACACTTCCTGCTACTGCTGTAAAATGTTTCTTTAAACCATTCTGTGTTGCTTTATTATAATAAGGAGATACTACAAGTATTCCATCAGCACCGGCTTTCTGTGCTTCTTTAGATAAATAAATCGCTGTTTCAGTACAGTTAGAGCCTGTACCAGCTATTACAGGCACACGCTTTTTTGCCATACCCACACATGCTTTTATTGTTTCAATGTGCTCCTCATGAGTCATTGTAGACGCCTCACCTGTAGTACCACATACAACAATAGCATCAGTACCATGTGAGATCTGGTCATTTACTATGCGCTCCATTTCATCATAATTAATAGAACCATCTTCATGCATAGGTGTTATCAACGCAACTCCTGCACCAGTAAAAATAGACATTACTATCTCCTCCTAATCATATGTAATTATATTGTTAAATCTTTCTCCAAATCAATTTTGGAGATTACATCAGCATATGGAGCAAGCTCTTTAGGAAGATTTCTTCCTGTAAGTACGAGTCTGCTATAATCATCTCTCAGTTCAATCAGATGAATTATATCCTCTGTCTTGATTATATCAAGATCTAGCAAACCAAGGATTTCATCAAGCACAAGCACATCACATTCACCTGTATCTATGACTTTTCTGGCAAAATTAACTCCATTGAGAATATTCTGTCTCTCTTCCTTCTTCTGTGATTCCAGTAGAAGATCATATGATTCCATAGCTTTCTCAAAACGAAATAATTTAATATCTGGTTCAAGTCTCTCAAGAAAATTAAACTCTTCCGCATCCTTTCCTTTAAGGAACTGAATAATGATAACTGACTGACCACTACTTGCAGCTCTTATGCATTGTCCAACTGCCGCAGATGTCTTTCCCTTACCTGAGCCATAATATACCTGAACTATTCTTTTTCCCATGTTTACCTCATTTCCGCACATTTTCAAATAACTTTTATAGAAAATGGCTAGATAACGACATATATTCACCGTCAACTCTAGCCATTTTATCACATCTATTTATAAAAATCTACACCTTTTTATCCTGATACGGTGGAATAACCTATTATTACTGTTCTTCCGGCAGGTATTCAAGCTTGCTTACTGAAACTTCATATGCAACTCTCTTTTCATACGTGTCCTCATCTATTTTCTTTTGATATTCACGACTCTGTATTCTACCCCATAACTGAATATGAGAGCCAACCTCAAACTGATCTGCAAATCTCGCATTTCTGCCCCAGCATATACACGGAATATAATCGGACTTTCCATATGGTCTGTTTACCGCAAGTAAAACATCTGCAATTTCCCGGCCAAGAGGTGTTTTTCTGTACACCGGCTTCTTACATACATATCCATCTAAAAATATATGATTAGGATTCTGCCCATCATCCTCCGGAGTCACAATCTCTATTTCTCTTGCAAAAACAGATAATACAAGTCTGTTTTTCACTTCTTCATGACGATTATATGATCTGAACTGACCACTTGCCTGAAGTGTACATCCTTTATAATCAGCCTTTACATCTATAAGACGCTCTGACACCATGACAGGTATAACATCATATGAACTGCTAAGTCTGCACACAGCAATATTTACGATATAAAAGTTTTCCCCATAAACTTCATGGCTAAACTCAAAATCACTTACCACCTCACCTGCAATTGTTACCTGATTGTTTGTAAATACTTTATCCAACATATTCCTAATATCCTCCCTTTTTCTTAGAGCAAAATGCTCTGATGGTATTTTGTTTAGTAAATATATACGTGTTTTTTTCCGGTTTAGAACTATTATTTCCTGATTATCCATATTTATACAGGACACGCTTCGACAAACAGAGGATTTTCCTACATTCATAAAACTGACAGCAAGCTGTCAGACACTGCTTTGTTTGGCAGGTTCAGCCGCATTGTTTAAATATGTATAATCGAACTGTTACATATGTAGAAAATTTGTTATTTTTGTTACTTGTATAATTGCATAAAAATAAGTATATTTATAACTTGT
>CAZFFA010000197.1:0-5277 GCA_964517955.1 uncultured Jutongia sp.
TATTTTGTAAAGCTGTGTATAAGAGGAGGGTTTACGGAAGCAGGTCAGAGGGCTGCTGATATATTGTCGAAACAATATGAGTACACATATGAGATTGATGGTGTTGAATTTGTAGATCCGTATGCACATGTTGTACATGGAAGAAATCAATGGGGCAAAAGAAAGAAGACAGACAGAGCTGTAGAGAGAGCCGGAATATGTCTTGAAGAATTTGAATGGGAGGAGGATTGTCAGCCTCGTATCCCATTTAATGATCTTATTTTATATCAGCTTCATGTAAGGGGATATACCCGTCATTCATCATCGGGAGTTACAAGTAAAGGTACTTATAGAGGGCTTCAGGAAAAAATACCATATATAAAAGAACTTGGGGTAAATGGTGTCCTGCTCCTGCCATGCTATGAATTTGACGAGATTCAGAAAGAAGAAAATAATGCCTTTCATAAATATTACAGTCCCAATGAATCAGAAAAACAGATAGTAAAACTAAATTACTGGGGATATGGCGCAGATGGAACTTACTATATGGCTCCAAAATCTTCCTATGCAAGTGATCCTTCAAATTCATCTGTTGAATTTAAAGAGCTTATCAAAGCGTTTCATAAGGCCGGAATAGAAGTGCTTATGGATATATATTTCTCGCCTGGAACTAATATCTGTCTTATGACAGATTGTCTGCGAAACTGGGTGCTGGGATATCATATAGATGGTTTCAGGATCAATCAGGATGTGATGCCATCTATCATACTTGCCTCAGATCCTATACTTTCCGGAGTTAAACTTCTTGCATCTTACTGGGACATAGAGGGACTGCGCCGTGTGGGTGCGGTAAGCTCTGACAATGCACTCGCAGAATATAATGAGGGCTTTATGAATGATGCGAGAAGATTCCTTAAAGGTGACGAAGGAATGGTAGAAACATTTGCCGGAAGACTTAAAAGAAATCCGGAAGATTATGCGGTTATAAACTATATAACATATGTAAATGGTTTTACGCTTAAAGATCTTGTGTCATATGATGTAAAGCACAATGAGTCAAATGGCGAATATAATCACGATGGCACAGAGTTTAACTATAGCTGGAATTGTGGTACGGAAGGAAAAACAAGAAAAAGGCTCATTATGGAAAGAAGAGCCGGGCAGATGCGCAATGCAATGATGATGATGATGTGCAGTCAGGGAACTCCGATGATTTTTGCAGGTGATGAGTTTGGCAATACACAGCTTGGCAATAACAATCCATACTGTCACGATGATATAGTTACATGGCTTGACTGGCATTGTAGCAAATCAGATATGGCTTTTCTTGAATTTGTGAAAAAGCTTATTGCATTTCGTAAGTTACATCCTGTACTTCATCAGTCGAAAGAATTTAGAATGATGGACTACAAAGGTGTGGGTATGCCTGATATGTCAATTCATGGTACACAGGCATGGAAGGTTGATTATTATAACTACAGCCGTATGCTTGCAGTGCTTCTTTGCGGCAAATATGCCAAAAAAGAAGATGGAACTTCAGATGATGATATTTATATAATATTCAATATGTATTGGGAAAATAAAGAGTTTGATCTGCCAAATCTTCCGCTTGGCATGGACTGGTATCTTGCTGTAGATTCGGATAATGGCGAGTTTGCAGATGTTCATCAGCCAAAGGAAAAATCAAAAAAACGCAGGCATGATAAAACCCAGAGGATAAGAAAGGTTACAGTGCAGCCAAGAACTATAGCTATATATATAGGACGAAAAATATAGAAAAACCGGACTGCTTTAAGCAGCCCGGTTGTGTTATATAGTGCTGACTGAACAGCAGCACTGTATCCTATAAACTGTGATTGTCTACGATTTCTCTGTAGAGATCAAGATCACATACAATGTCAGGTGTGTAATGAGTGCAGTTAATACATGAGATATTATCTTCTTTTGAAGAATTTGAGCATCCGCATGATTTGTGATTGTATGAATCAAATCTTGTACATCTTTCTGCTACTTCCTTCATTGTTTCGGAATCTTTTTTCATTGTGAACCTCCTGAATTGAGTTAGGGCTGTACTTTTGAAAGCACATATAATTAACAGGTAACTTTATATCAAGACAAAACTTATATCCGATACTGTTAATTGTATCGAATCATTTTGTCGTACCAATATTATGTACAGAAAGTAGGAAATTATGATTTTATTAAAAATTTTAGATATAAAAGATACTATGAGCCAACTTTTGCTGAAAGAAAGCTTTGACAGCTTTTTCATAGAAGAAGTAGAAGTTGTAACATATGCGAAGATGACAATTGCCGGCAAAAGAAATATGTCATGGTATGATAGTGATGATGTTCAAAAAGAAAGTCTTTTAAGGTGGAATGAAATTAAAAAAGTTATATTTGAATATATAAAAGGAAAGAAAACCCCTTCATATATGAAAATATCCTTGAAAGCAGACAATCGTATGATATATGAACTTCTAAAAGACAGTGGATGTATGGGAAAAGTAGAAGAGTATAATCCCGAATTGTATATTCAGATAAGATATGAGAATGATAATCTTGATATAGTTACGGGAATATCATATGAACAATTTGTCATGGACAAAACTATTGAACACGCATGGGATGAAGCGATACAGAAGTGGTTGAAGATGCTGAAGGTTTCGTATGTTGTTTGTTAGAAAAATATATATTACATATTGTATTGTTATATAATATATGCTATAATACTTTATGTAACATATATAAGCGTTTCATAGAGTGTTGGGAGGTAAATATGGGAAAGGGAAAACAAAAGTTAAAACCGGACATAATAGTAAAGAATTATTGGCGAAATAATGAGCAATTTGCAGATTTTTTCAATGCAGTATTATTTGACGGAAGGCAGATAATAAGATCAGATGAATTGATAGATATGGATACTGAAGAATCATCTATTCTTGAACATAAAGAGTATGCAGAAAGTATCGGTGCTTCCAGGGACAATGTAAAAATACGTAAAAAATCTACGATATATAATGTAGAATTTGTCATACTTGGCATGGAAGGGCAGGAGCGTATTCATTACGCAATGCCAATACGTGTTATGGGTTATGACTATGGAACATACAAAAAGCAATATGATGATAATGCAGCAAAATGTAAAAATTCAAAAGGCATGTCACAGGATGAATATATGTCAGGAATGAAGAAAACGGATAAATTTATTCCTGTTATTACAGTAGTGGTTTATTATGGAGAAAACCAGTGGGATGGAGCAGTATCATTACATGGTATGCTTAATATACCAAAAGATATGCAGCCATTTGTCAACGATTACAAAATGCATCTGATAGAAGCAAGAAAAAATAATCTAAAACTGCATAACATAAATAACAGGGATTTATTTAATCTGCTTGAAATACTATTAGATGTAAATAAAGGGGTTAAGGAAACAAAAGAAAAGGCTATAAAATATACAAAGGATCACGATGTAAATAAATCAGTAATCATGACAGCGGCAGGAGCTGCAAACTGTAAAATGAATTTTAATATGCTGACAGACAAGGAGAGTGGTAATATGTGTAGAGTATTTGAAGAAACATGGGCAGAAGGAAGAGCACAAGAAATTGTTGAAACAGGTTATGAATTTGGACTTTCTGAGAAAGATATTCTTGCAAGATTACAAAATAAATTAAACATATCTATGAAAAAAGCCCAGGAGTATTTTGATATGTTTAGCAAACAGAAAGCATAAGACTGGCTTTCGCCTGAATTAATTTTTCTGTCCTGTAAAGCTAATACAGCTTGTTTTAAGACCTGATTTGTCGAAAAATAAAACATCATAGAATTTAACGATTTTATCGTATTTTCTATGGTGTTTTTTGTTTTATAGAATTAAAGTGTAAAAATGGTGCTTTGCGACTTTTGGGTGTATAGATGCATAAGGCAGGGTGTATACACTTTTTTAGACAAAAGTGCATTATTTCAATATGCAATATGCAAGTGCGAAAAAAGCCTTGCTTTATGCGAAAAAAGAACTATAATTATATTTGGACAGAGTTTTGCAATTTGTTTGCGCAAACTGTTCTGGGGTAATAAAAATCAAATTATAAGTTAGGGTAAATATGGAGGAGATATGGAAGGAATGTCAGGAAGAGCAAGACGTAAGAAACGTCTTGGTGATTTATTACAGGATGCAGGAGTCGTTACAGAAGAAAATATACTGGAGGCTCTGAAAGTACAGCGTGAAAGTGAAAAAAAACAGAAACTTGGTGTCACACTTGTAGATTTAGGCTTTACAACCGATGAAAATATAGCCGAAGCACTTAGTAAACAGCTTAATATTCCAAGGGTGCATCTTGGTGACTATAAGATAGAAGACAATATTCTCGGACTTGTTGACGAGAAGATGCTTAGAAAATATATGCTTATGCCATTTGAATTTAGTGAGAAGAATGCCAATATTCTTCGTGTGGCAATGAGCGACCCTATGGATATGCTTGCAATGGATGACTTGTCAATCGTGACAGGTTTACAGATAGAAATAGCAGTTACAACAGTAAAAGACATAGCGGCTGCGATTGATAAGTATTATGGAAATGCAGAAGCCATGAAGGTGGCTGACCAGTTCACCAAAGAACAGAAAGAACGTTATGGCAATGCTCTGGAGAAAGATAAGGGCGATTCGGAAGAAGTTAAGCAGGCTCCTATCGTTCGTCTTGTCAATCAGATAATAGAGCAGGCAGTACATAAAAGAACAAGTGATATACATTTTGAACCTATGGAAGATAAGGTTCGTATTCGTTTCCGTGTCGATGGTGTATTACAGGAAGCTATGCGACATGATATATCACTTTATCCGGCACTTGTTGCCCGTGTAAAGATTGTCAGTGGTATGGATATATCCGAAAAGAGAAAGCCTCAGGATGGTCGTATGACATGTATCGTCGACAGACAGGAGTATGATATTCGTGTGTCTAACCTTCCTACAGTATATGGTGAGAAGATAGTTATGCGTCTTACTCTTAAACAGGCTCTTACAAGGGATAAAAAGGATCTTGGATTCCAGCCGGAGGATCTCGAAAAGTTTGATAAAATACTTTCTCATCCTCATGGAATCATACTTGTAACAGGACCTACAGGTAGTGGTAAATCTACTACACTTTATACAGCACTTAGTGAACTTAATACAGAAGATGTTAATATTATCACAGTAGAAGATCCTGTCGAGGCAAATCTTAATGGCATCAATCAGGTTCAGGTTAATCCAAAAGCAGATCTTACATTCTCATCTGCGCTTAGATCTATTCTTCG
>CAZFFA010000198.1:0-5148 GCA_964517955.1 uncultured Jutongia sp.
TAAATCTGCAAATAGGCTGTATTAGCCTGATATAGGACAGCGAAATTTATTCATATTCCGCTTCCTATACCTTAACAACTGCCAAGTACTATCTCTTTGTTTAGCTGTCCAACTATACGTACATGTTGTATTGTATTGCACATGCTCTCCGCATCAGCAAATTCATCTGCAGATACAGCAATTCTCACATATCGCTCATTATAACCGGTTATATATTTTTTACCTTCTATAACATTTATCTCCTCAAAAAGAACACATTCATCTTCCTTCAAAGAATCCCTTTGAAATTGTTCTTCTAATTCTTTCTCAATCCCAATAAGCTTTTCGCTTCTTTCAGACTTGACACTTTCTGCTATCTGACCTTCCATAGTATCCGCTATTGTGCCCTGTCTTCTCGAATACTTAAACACATGGATCTGTGCAAATCCAACTTTGCGTGCAAATTCACATGTAATTTCAAACTCATCATCTGTTTCTCCCGGAAATCCTACAATTATATCTGTAGTAACCGCCGGATTTTCAAAATACTTTCTTAAAATTCCAACACCTTCAAGATACTCATCTGCCGTATAATGTCTGTTCATTCTCTTAAGGACCGTATCGCATCCGCTTTGAAGTGAAAGATGAAAATGAGGACATATACCCTTAATTTTTGAAAGTCTCTCAGTAAATTTCTCTGTTATTATACGTGGTTCAAGAGAACCCAGTCTTATACGCTCTATTCCGTCTATGCAGCTTACAGCCTCCAAAAGTTCAAGAAGCGGTTTTCCTTCAAGAGTCAGAAAACTTCCGGATTTATTGCTGTCTACGCCATATGATGACAAGTGTATTCCTGTGATAACAATTTCTTTTAAACCGCCTTTAGCAAGCTCCGTCACTTCATTCACAACATCTTCCACACCTTTACTTGTAAGCGGACCTCTCACATAGGGAATAATGCAGTACGTACAATACTGGTTGCAACCATTCTGTACCTTTATATATGCCCTTGTATGCTCCTCTTTCATAGCAGCTTCTGATATTTTTGGAAGCTCCGGATTGTTTTCTACAGTTGTATCATTATTTTTGCAGTATTCATCAACTACTATATTTACAAGATCGTCCTTCATGCTATTGGATATAAATAGATCTACACTTTCGTCCTTCTCACCTTTTTTCTTTGCAGAGTCAACATAGCATCCCGTTGCAACTACTATTGAGCCGGGATTAAGTCTCTTGGCCCTGTGAAGCATTTTTCTTGACTTTCTATCTGCAATATTGGTGACTGTACATGTATTGATTATATATACATCCGCTGCCTCTTCAAACGAAACAACCATGTGTCCGCTTTCCTCAAATTTCTGCTTCATTTTTTCTGTTTCATATGAATTAACTTTGCAGCCCAATGTTAAAAATGCAACTTTCAAAACGTTCCTCCATCTTCATACTATAAAAAGTAAAGTTTTTTGTAAAAATAACGTAAATTTACAAAAATCAACTATTAGACTTTCACTGAATTTTGTTGTTTTTTTTGGATAGATTGTATATTGACTTTCCTACCCTTTATGATTAGTATATAGGTGTATTAAATTTAAAGGGAGGTAATAAATATGAAAACAGTAAAGATTTCTTTAAACTCCATCGACAAGGTAAAAGCCTTTGTAAATGATGTTACAAAGTTCAACACAGATTTTGATCTTGTATCTGGAAGATATGTAATCGATGCTAAGTCTATCATGGGTATCTTCAGTCTTGATCTTTCTAAGGCTATCGATTTAAATATTCATGATGATGAGAATGTTGATGACATTCTTAAAACATTAGCACCATACATCGTTGAATAATTCAATTGAACAATGTACATCACAGAGAAGGAGTTTTTACATCCTTCTCTTTTTTTGTACTTTTTTGTTACTTATTTTACGCATCTATCTCAATGACTTCATCTGTTTCGAGTGCTGTCTTTACCATTTCATCTATTTTTTCTTCGAGCTTTTTCTCTGAATTACGGATTATATTGATATTTGGCTTTGTCACAGGATGTTTTGCGACAAATATTGTACAGCAGTCCTCATATGGTTCTATTGATGTCTCATAAGTTCCTATTTTCTGTGATATATCTACGATATCCTGCTTGTCAAATGCAATGAGCGGACGATATACAGGAAGTTCACATACATCATTTGTTGCAGCAAGACTCTGCATTGTCTGGCTTGCAACCTGTCCGATACTTTCACCGGTGATAAGACCAAGACACTCGCTTTCTTTGGCAATGTGCTCAGCTATTCTCATCATATATCTTCTCATAATGATAGTAAGTTCTTCGTGAGGACACTGCTCATATATATACATCTGGATATCTGTGAAGTTGATTACATGAAGACGTATTTTTCCGGCATAACGTGATACAAGCTTAGCAAGGTCAACTACCTTCTGCTTTGCACGTTCGCTTGTGTATGGTGGTGCATGGAAGTATACTGCATCAATGTAAACACCTCTTTTTGATATCATATATCCGGCTACAGGGCTGTCAATTCCACCTGAAAGAAGAAGCATGGCTTTGCCTGCAGTACCAAGAGGCATACCGCCAAGTCCCTTGTAAACTTTTGAATATATATATGCTTTGTCACGAACTTCTACCCATATATATACATCAGGATCATGTACATCAACACTTAATCCCGGAAATCTGTCGAGAAGACATCCGCCCATCTCAACACATATCTCAGGTGATGTATACTGATAGTGTTTATCACTTCTCTTTGATTTAACCTTGAATGTAAAATTAGTATCGTCATACTGTTCTTCAACGAAATCACAGACTTCTTTTACAAGATTGTCCCATGATTTGTCTTCAACCACCTTAACAGGACTGATTGCTGAAACACCACTCACTCTCTGCAATGTTTCGATTACTTCATCCACATCAAAATCATCTGATGCTTCAACGTAAATTCTTCCGTTCTCTCTCTCAACGAAAAATTCACCGTCAATTTTGGCAAGTCGAATATTAACCTGTTCGCATAATGCATTTTCAAATTTATATCTGTTTTTGCCTTTTAAACCAATCTCGGCATATTTCAATAAAAATCCCTGTGCCATTATTATCTCCTTTACTGTTTTATAAATTTTCTAAGCTGTGGCAGAATCTCTGCGGTCATCTTTACAGCATAATCAATCTCTTCTTCTGTAGTAAGCATCGAAAAGCTGTATCTTAGTGTCGAATCAAGAAGTTCATCCTTTACACCAATAGCCTTAAGAGTTCCACTAAGTTCAGGATGATTTGATGAACACGCTGAACCTGATGAGACATATACACCTTTCTGTGCAAGTGCATGAAGCATTACCTCGCTTTTGATGCCACTAAAGCTTACACTTACAATATGAGGCGCGGTATCTCTGATATCAACTCCGTCAATGCCATTTACTACAGTGCCTTCTATAGCCTGCATACCTTCTATCATTCTCTGCTTAAGTGCATAAAGCCTGTCAATCTTTGCAGCATGGTCTTTATATATAATCTGCGTTGCTGCCCCAAGACCTGCTATCGCAGGTACATTTTCTGTACCGGAACGCATCCCCTTCTGCTGTCCGCCGCCCCATATGATTGGGCGTATCTTTGTCTTGTCTTTTATATATATAAATCCGCTTCCTTTAGGTCCATTTATCTTATGACCGCTTACAGAAAGCATATCGATTCCAAGTTTTTTGGGAACTATTTTATACTTACCAAACCCCTGTATTGCATCTACATGAAATAATGTCTTTGGATTTTTCTTCTTTACCACATCGCATAGTTTCTTTATATCCTGAACCGAACCCATCTCATTGTTGACATGCATTATTGATACAAGCAGTGTATCATCCCGCACTGCATCTTTTAAAACCTCCGGATCAACTCTTCCTGTGCTGTCTACCGGAAGATATGTCACCTCATATCCCATTTCTTCAAGATATGCCATCGGCTCATGGATAGAAGCATGTTCTATACGTGTAGTAATGACATGCTTTCCCGCACGTCTGTTTGCTATAGCAGTTCCAATAAGTGCCATATTGTTAGACTCTGTTCCTCCGGAAGTAAAGACTATTTCCTTTGGTTCACATTTTAAAGAAGAGGCTATTATCTCTTTTGCCTCTGTAATATATCTTTCAGCAATTATTCCCTTTGTATGCTTCGATGATGGGTTGCCAAAATCAGTCTCCATAACCTTTATCATTATGTCACGCACTTCCGGTAAAACAGGAGTTGTTGCTGCATTGTCCATATAGGCTTCCATAGTAATCCTCCAATTCTCTTAACCTGCAGGCTTTGAACCATACCACATCTTTATTGCGGATCAGACTCTGATTACTGCTGCATCTGAAACATCATAATCGAGAGAAGAGACATTCCTGCTGTCTCTGTACGAAGTATCCTCTTTCCAAGACTTATAGGATGTATTCCTCTTGAAACTGCTTCGTCAACCTCTTCTTTTTCAAATCCGCCCTCGGGTCCGATAAATATTCCTGCAGAGGATTTTGTGCATGCCTCTGCAACAATCTTTCTTGATTCTTCCATTCCGTCCTGTAACTCATATGGTATCATATTGTACTCTAAGGATGAAGCTATGTCAAATGCATTTTTTAGTGAAACAGGCTCATGTACTTTGGGAATAATCCCTCTTCCACTCTGTTTTGCAGCCGCCTCTGCTATAGTCTGCCATCTCTCCTGTTTCTTTTTTGCCTTCTTTTCATCACCAATCTTTACCACACATCTTTTTGTCATGACCGGCACTACCTCTGACACACCAAGCTCAACTGCTTTCTGTATGATAAATTCCATCTTTTCTTTCTTAGGAAGTCCCTGAAAAAGTACCATATGACACCCAAGCTCGCTATCTGTCTCCTGCACTTTTTCGATGACAGCCTCAATACACTGTTGAGACAATTCTGCTATTCTTGATACATAATCATTGCCATCACCATCACATGCGATTATCCAGTCTCCCTTTTCAAGTCTCAATACATTTTTTATATGATTAACATCTGAACCTTCTATAGTTACTTTATCATCACCAATCTGTGACTTATCTACATAGAACCTATACATCCTGTTCCTCCATATATTTTATAATGGCGGGGTCAAATATATTCTGACTCCAACATTATTATATCATAATTTCCTATGAA
>CAZFFA010000199.1:0-5139 GCA_964517955.1 uncultured Jutongia sp.
CAGACACAAATCTCGTGTGTGAAAAATCTTTCGTATATGGATTTTTCACACTATCAGCTCTTTCTAAGTATGTCTACTGTATGTGCACATGCTCCAAGAAGCTCAGGTCTTTCACATGTTGCAAGATGATATTCTACAAAACGTTCAAACGTTTCTTCATCCATAGAATTAAGGACAGAGCGCATATAGTCTGCCGGACCATCCGCTGATATTATCTTAAGCCTTTCAAGTCCTGAATCTTCTTTCAGCTTATCTATATCCTCCAGCCGCACATACTCATAAAGATCTTTCTCATCTGAGATACAATGATAATCACTTGTAAGTTTATTGTTCTCAATACATTCTTTTATATGATCCTGTTTAAAACAATACGTAAGTATACTATATTCATTCATGAGATATGCCACAAGTATGATGCCGCCTTTTTTCGTTACACGCTTTGCTTCATTCATGACTTTGAGCTTATTCTCATGACTGTAAAGATGATACATCGGTCCAAAAACTATTGTAAGATCAAAGCTTTCATCACCTAACTTTTTTAGATTCATTGCATTGCCCTGCATAGCTTTAACCGTACTTTTTTTGGACTTCAGTATACCAAGATTGTATTTAACAAGTTCAACTGCCGTAACATCATAGCCTTCATCTGCAAGTGCAACACTGTATCTTCCTGTACCTGCACCCACATCGAGAATCTTCGGCTCGTTCATATCTTTTAAATAATCATGGATATATTTCATGGACGTAATATATTCCACCTGTCCATGACGTCTTGTAAGTCTTTTTTCTTCGTTGAATTTATTGTAATGCTTTTCAAGTTCTGTCAGTTGTTTCATATCTTCCCCCTGGCTAAAGCAGTAGTATACTATATATCATGAGCTGCCATCATGATTAAAACATTTCAGCCTCTCATTTGTTACATTTAGTTTTTAATATAGTATCATAAACTCCCAGTCATTGCCAGTTGGAAAATATGTCAAAAGTCCTTATGTTTTATTCTACATTTTTCAATGCCTGATCCATAGGAATCTTCTTAATTCTATTGAAGTCAAAGAACATAACCACAAGATATCCAATAAGTACAAATAAAAACATCTTTACATAGCCCACAGGCTCCATATGAAATGCAAACCATCCGCTGTACTCTGCAAGGATTGCTTTCCATGCATATGAAATTATATATGTTCCAAGTATTACACTTATTATGTCTGCCACAACGACTACAATTGAAGTTGATACGAGATACAGACCCGCTATCTCACTATTTTCATAACCAAGTATTTTCGTCATTGATATGGCATTTTCATTTTTCTCAATGATTATCTTAGTTAAAAGATAGATAAGTACAGCAGATAAAAGGATACAGAGCACCTGGAAATATGTCATATATGAACCCATGGAATGATCAAGCTGATCGCACATTTTTGTTATATCACGTTTTGTTATGACTGTAGCAATATTATTTTTGTCTATATCACTGATTTTTGTATCTGAAAGGAATCCGCTAAATTCATCTTTCTTATTGTCAAATATCTTTCTATAGTTATCCATTGACATAAATACTGCTATGCTTTGGCATCTGTCATAAATTCCTTTTATCTTGAATTTATGCTTCATATCTTCGTATTTCTCATCAAGAGATAATGTGTCACCAATATTTATATTATATTTTTCACTAAAAGGTTTTGATATATACACCTCACCCTCTTTGAGATTTGTCAGATCGTCAATTTTTATATATCTGCTTTCTTTTTCTACGCCGTATACCGAAACCTCTTCATCAAGACTATCGCCCTTCTTCTGAAGTGATGTCATACTGAACTTCTCAGCATCCTTGTTGTCTGTATCGACAAGACTTCCATTGTCCTTTTCATATGATTTCAATACATACTGATATTTTGATATCATAAGACCGGCTGCATTGTCCTGATAATACTTAAGCGTATCAGGCATACCTACTGCAAATGCAAGCATTACCGTAATAAAAAGAATACCAATAAATAAGATTATATAATTTGCTGCATTCTGGAACATTATACGAAGACGGAATCTATTGATAAATTTCCACTTTGGCAGACGTATTGCCTTTTTCCTCTTCGTTTTCTTAAGATCATGTCTAAGGAACTGAAGTGGTGTATGCTGAATCATCTTTGATATTACTATCAAATTGACTATGAACATAAGTACAACAGGTACAACCGTTGTCTTTATAAATGCGTCTGCATTCCAGATAGTTTTATATATAGGAAGACTGTAGCTATTGTAATACATTCCAACAACTACTTTTTTGAATACTGTATATCCAAGGATATTTCCCACACATGCTGCAAGCAATGTCACAATAACAGGTGAAGAAATATAATGCCTTATAAGCTCTCCCTTTGTATATCCGGATGCACGAAGTGTGCCAATCGTAGATGACTCTTTTGTAATTGTATTGCTTATAGTAACAGCAAATATAAATGCTATTATAACAATAAGAATATTAAGGATAACGCTGCCCATAGCCAGATCAGAGCCCATATCATCAGTAGCAAAATTGATTGCAGGGTTTGAATATTTAGGCAGATAGTCTTTTAATTCATTGTCTGCCACAACAGACTGTGAAAGAACAACTTTTGTAAAATCATCTGACAGCTTCTTTTCTTCTATCTCATCAGCAGGCTTTTTATCATATTTCCATGCATAAGAATAGTGAATATCCTTTGTAAGACTGTCAAATGCACCATCTGTAACCATAGCAACATTAAATTTAAGTGCATCAAACATAAGGTCTGTTGCCTTTTCATGAAGAGTAGCATAATTTACATATGCGATAAGTCCTGAAACTTTAAATTCCCTGCCACTAACTTTAATCGTATCTCCAACCTTAATTCCAACATTATCTGCATGCATACGGTCTACAGCTATCTCACTATCATTTTCAGGAAATTTTCCATCCAGCAGACAAGCTTCATTTATTCCCTTTGTCTTTGCAAATACTCTTACCGTACCATCTTTCTTATCATCATTATTATAATCTTCATCTTCATTTCGATAAAAGTTTTCATATAATTTAACAGGAATGTTTTTGAATTTACTGTCATTTAATTTATATTTTTTTTCTGCTTTCTTATATTTCTTATCAATTTCTTTTGAAACTTTTTTCCAGCCCTTATCGTATGCTTCACTGTATACCTTATCCCTCTCTGTCAAAGCCTGTTTCCACGCCTTAGCATACGCCTCTTTATACATTGAATCATACATCTCATCCGGCAGCTCCTGACCGGCAAGCCTGCTGTCAAATTCTTTCTTGAATTTCGCATCAAACTCCTTTTTATATTTGACATCAAATTCTTTTTTGAACTTGGTATCAAACTCTTTTTTTGCCTTGTCATAATAATACTTCTTAATATCACCTTTGCTTCCTGATTCAACCGCTTCAATCAGTTGTGAATCAGCCTTATCCTTAAGCTCAAAGTGACCGTCTTCAAGATGATACTTTGAAATCCCCTCTCTGGCTGATGTAAGCATACTTTCATTGGCTACATACATACCTGACACAAAACCAATCGTCAGAACCAAAAAGAAGAATACAACAAGATATTTTTTCCAGTCTCCTATAATCTCTCTTGGAACACGTTTTATAAGAGGATTTTTTATTTTTCCTTTTTTCATACTAACCTCCACATTTACCATTCAAGCTCTGATGCTGTGAGTTTATTTGTATTGATATCATTATGACGAACAGCACCATCCCTGAGCTTAATAACATGATCTGCTATATGTCTGATAGCTTCATTATGTGTAACCATGATTATAGTATTTCCATATTTTTTATTGACATCTTCAATCAATTTCAGGATATCCTTTGAAGTATTGTAATCGAGTGCGCCTGTTGGTTCATCACAAAGTAAAATATCCGGATTTTTTACAATGGCACGTCCTATTGATACTCTCTGCTGCTGACCACCTGATAACTGATTAGGAAGTTTATATCTGTGGTCATACAAACCAAGCGTATGTAACAGATTATCAATATCAAGCGGATCATCTGAAAGATACGCACCAACTTCAATATTCTCCTTAACATTCAGGTTGGCTATAAGATTATACATCTGAAAAACATATCCCAAATGTTTTCTTCTATACTGTGTCAGCTTTTTCTCTCCCATATCTTTTAATTTATCACCATTAATAGATATATAACCTGAATCTGCACTATCAATTCCCCCGATAATGTTTAAAAGTGTTGACTTACCTGAGCCGGATGGTCCAAGAAGAACACAAAACTCCCCTTTTGCAACAGAAAAGTTCATACCACGAAGTACTTCCTGACGTGTCTCTCCACTTCCAAAACCTTTCTTTAAATCAACTATTTCCAAAAACCTTCTTTCTTCCTCTGACATACTCGCTCTCCTCTCTTTCATTTAATCAGTCAATTCTAACTGTCAGTATTATAACGCTACTTTTTGTTAGTTTCAACTAATTATTCTTTTTAGATTCTTTTTTATTACTTATTTCATTTTTCATCGAATATTTCATATGTGCATTGTGGATTTTTTATAATTATGATGTAAGGGTCAAAAACTGATAACACTGTATACATACAAATTGCTATCTGGCAGCTTGACACACCAGACATCGACAAAAAGCAAATTTGCTTGCATATATGAGCATATATTCATATGAACAATTGTAATATAGCATGTTTTATATAATAATGCAATATATATACGATATCTTTTTCTATAAAGCGTAACAGTTCAGCCATAAAGTAATAGGCAATACATATTTGAGCTTGCTCATTATATTATTGGCTATTACTTTATGGCTGAACTGTTACTATAAAGCAACAACATGGGTTTGCTGTGCACATCACTTACAACGAATTTTTGCTTTACAGGACAAAGTTTTCCTATAAAGCGAAAAAAGATGCCGTAATACGACATCTTTTTAATCATCTTTTATCTATAAGCTGATAACGGGATTTGAACCCGTGGCCTCCGCCTTACCAAGGCGACGCTCTACCTCCTGAGCCATATCAGCAATTTCCATATGATATTATATAATAAAAACTTCTTTTTATCAAGAAGTTTTTCCTAACGAATAAATTTCGCTGTACGCTTTTTGATATGTAAGACGCATAAATGATATAAG
>CAZFFA010000200.1:0-1798 GCA_964517955.1 uncultured Jutongia sp.
GGATTCGGTCGCTTTTGTATATCCCTCCAGTCTCACATCTATTGTAAACCTACACTACTGATATTGTAGCAGATTAGGCGTATTGGACAAAAGAATATGGATATGCTAGAATCAAAGCATAGGAAAACCGGCGGGTCGAAGCGCCGGTTGCTCCTTCAATTTACAGTTGAGGGCAACGGTCTTCAACAAGTGGCGCACTCAGACTACTTGAGGATTGTTGCTACAAGCGTAGCGAGAGCTATCAGCAAGGATAGTATTTCGTACAAACTCAAAGGCAACGCCCCCTTTCGTAGAGAAAGGGCAGCCAGCTCCGCCGGCATCTACAGTATATCACGGGGCTGGCATTTCTTCCAATCAAAAATGTAAAAAAAAATTCATTGATAATATAGCAAGCAAGAGGGAGCCCCGGGGGCTTGCCCCTGGGGCGGGGGTGTGCCCTTTCAATCGCGGCCCTTTGGGCCGCTCCTTTTCCGCGCTCTGCGCGGCGTGCCCCCTCGGGGGGCCACGGGGGGCTGTCTGTGCCCCGCAGGGGCACTCCTTCTTGCGCATAGCCCCCAACGGGGGCGCTTGCGCCCGAACCCCGAACCACCGGGATCACCGGAATCAGTCCCCCGAACCACTCAACCAGAGAAAGGAGCTCTCGCTATGCCCGGCAAAGTCTACAAACCAATCAAGGAAGGGTATGCAGCGTATCGTAAAAAGAACGAGATACTAAGTGATGCGCTTACACCAGTCAGCCCACGCGAGTTTTATGCTGATATATTTCCGGACGAGGATCTCGAACGTTACGGCCATCCCGAGGATCACAAGCCGAATATGATAATAGCCTATTATGCGGGCTGTGAAATGGCCGATGATGGTAAGGGCGGCAAGAAGAAAAAGATACGGATGCGCAACGAAATCCTTTGGGCGGGTAAGTCTGGTTTAGATAAGGCTATGGGATCGGAATTTGCGTTGTGCGGAATGTGCACATACAGTGGACGTACTCGCACTGCTGCGAACGCGTATAAATGTTATGGATTCTGCTTCGACATCGACGGCGTAGGGGTTGAAGAGTGCAAGGTTATGCTGATGGGAATTGAAAAAAAGGTAATGCCCTGCCCTCAGTATATTGTCAACAGTGGACATGGTCTACATCTGTATTATCTATTTCAGCATCCCGTGCCGCTTTACCCGGCAGTACGGGTGCGATTGCAGCGCCTAAAACTCGCATTAACGCGCATTGTGTGGACAAACGAGACGAGCTATTTCCGCAGTCGCCCCGATGATGATCGGCGGGATTATGTCGGAATCTACCAAAACTTTCGGATGGTGGGCTCGTGTAGCAAGATCGGCAAAGGAGCAGCAAGAAAGAAGTATACCGTCACCGCTTTTCGATGGAACACTTATGCTGGGGCAAGAACAACGCTTACCGAACTGAACCAGTACGTGGATGAGAAGAACCGCGTGCCAACGGATCCGGATTATTCCAGTTGGGATTTTGCGGATGAGCATATGACGCTGGAGGCGTGCAAAACCGCGTATCCCGAGTGGTACGAAAAGCGCATCGTACAAGGCAAACCGGCAGATCAATGGGTCTGCTCCCACCGCCTGTATGATTGGTGGCTACGTCGGATTCAGGAGGACGACGGGGCCCGCGATGGCACGCGATATGCCTGCATATCGGTCTTGTTTGTGTACGGCATAAAATGCAATATCCCAAAGGATATAGTGATGGCGGACGCGCTGGAGCTGGTTCCGATTTTCGACCTTCGGACCATGAAGCCGCTTGAAAAAAGGCTGAATCAGAAAAACGACG
>CAZFFA010000200.1:1808-5139 GCA_964517955.1 uncultured Jutongia sp.
TACCGTGCAGGACGTTATGGCTGCGTCGAAGTTTTATAAAAAGAGTTATGCAAGATACAGTATCAAGGCTATTGAGATGAAAACGCATATCCAGTTGCCACGGAATAAAAGGAACGGCAGGCCGCAAAAGGTGCATATGGGGCTGATCAGCGCTATGCGAGATTTTTTGCACCCAGATGGATCGTGGCGCGAGGGGAACGGTCGCCCCAAAGGCAGCGGCACCAAGCAGCAGCAGGTCCAAGCATGGAGAACCGCTCACCCGAACGGCAAGAAAATCGATTGTCAGCGGGATACGGGGCTCAGTCGCCCTACCATTTTGAAATGGTGGGACGCCGCATCTTGCGAATAGCGGTGATTTCTCGCGTTTTCAGGGCGCGAAAGGTATATTTATGTGTCCGCAAAGGCAAAATGCGAATAAATGCCGATTTTGCCAAAAATTACGGCAAAGAAAAGGCCCGCAGGGTTAAACTGCGGGGTTTTTCGTGTTTTGTGAGGGCTGAAATGTTGAAACTATATTGACAGATAGAGCAGGATAGCGGTATAATATGAATGTGGAAATAGTTTAGACATTAAGGGGGGCAGGAAAAATGCTGAGTGACTGGAAATTTTTTATGCAGCACATAAATAAGAGCCGCCGAAAAAAGCTCGCGAGATGGATCGAGGACAATACGATCGAGGGCGGGACGCGGTATCTTCACCTATACGGATGGTCCGCAAAAACGAAAAAGGCCGAAGATGGCGGTATGATTGTGCTGATCGTCGCCAACAGCAAGTACAAAACTTTTGCAATCGTGATCGACAATTATACGAGCTACGAAGAGTTCCGCGTGATTGATCCTAAACCGTGGGAGCTATCAGATATTGCGGAATTGCTAGAACGGTATGTAGCCCCGTCATTGTTTAATAAGAATGCCCAGGACGCCGCAGGAGCGGCCGAAAAGCCACAGTTTAAGGGATGGAAGGGTGGTCGTCCCCGCCGCGTGTTGAGTGACGAAGAAAAAGCCGCGATCGACGTTGCCCGCGCCGACGGCAAAACGATCGATGCGATCGCCAAAAAAATGCATATCAGCAATCGCGTCATTAGTGCCTATCTCAAAACATCAAAATAGTTTCGACAATAACCGCCGACTATCGGCGGTTATTTTTTTGTGCTGCTGGCGGATCGCATGATACGCGCGAGATAGTGCGGATCAATTTTGTGGCCGCGGAATAACTTTTCGTGGCTTTTTTTCAAATGGTGGCAGATCGCCTGGTAGCTCATCCCATCGTCGTGTAGAGCGTCGATCTCATTGCGGCAAGACAACAGCTTCGCGCGGAGCGATCCTGTGCGTCCGCGCTCCCGCTGCTCTTTGTATGCGACAAGCGTCGCGCCGTGCAAATACCGTGCCCGGCGGCGGTGGTAATGCCAAGCAGCGAGATACAGTCCTTCCCGCTCGGTCATGCCGTACTGAGCCCGGAATTTGGATTTGAGCCGCAGCAGCCCCGGCAGCTGGCAGGGCTCCAGCGTACCGATGTACCGGAGTAGCCGCCGCTCCTCCTGCTCGTCATGTGCACGCAGCAGGGCGATCTCGGCGGCGATCTCGGCAGTTGCGTCTGCGCCGTCGCTGGGGGTAGTGGCGGCATTGGGGAGCCGTTTCGGCTCCTCGGGTTGTTGTGCTGACATTGGAAATCACCTCGAAAATTATCATAGCAGACAGGCTGTGACGCGGGGACGAAAAAGGGGACAGCCCCTTTCTTTGCCGTGTGATGGGGGGACGTGAAAAGTCAGGCAGGGCGTGAGCGCGTTGTCTATCCCACAAGGGATAGACAACGCGCGTGTGTGTGGGCACGGACGTTTTTTTATTTTGGATGTATTAGGGGTAGGGGTATATTGTAATCGTAACGAGGCGCATAGCCTCTTACCTGTATGTTGTTTCGCCACCTTATCCGGGTGGCAATCAAAAAAGGAGGCTAAATGACTAACAATCGGTACGTGCATTACCCTAAGCACCGGCGGGCTGTGATGCCCGCGAGCCCGCGTCAGGCTTGGATTGACGCCGATAGAGTAGCGTTCGGTAACATCGCATAGTTACCACCGATAGAGTAGGCGTTTGAGGTATCGTAAACCTTCCCGGATAATGGCTCGGTACTCCCGTCAGGGAGGCTCTACGGAGCGCCATTGTGTAAACTGTAAAGACATTGACTGCCTAGGTCATCACCGCAGCGGCGCGGTTTTCAAAGATAAACGCCGCAAAACAAAAAAATAAAAATAATTTTTCTGGGAAAATTTTCGGCAAAAATTCCGTCGGAGTTTTTTGGAATTTTGAATTCGCGAAAAATCGATAAAAATCGATAAAATTCGATAAAAATCATAAAACCGCGATAATATACGCAACACCCCTATTTCCCCGCGTTTCCCCGCTCTACGATTTTTATCCCCGCGTTTCGAGCATATTTCAGGATTCAAAATTTGATTTTGGAGGTGACATAAAATGGCAAAATCGGCAGGAGCTTGGATCTCCGACATCATGCGCAAAAGCGGGATGAATGAGATCGGCGCAGATACCACCCGGGGGGATGAGACTCGGATGGCGGTAGAGCAGGGATTTTCGGGCCGCCATCAGATCGCCGGCGAGACCGGGATTCATAACAGCCTGACTTATAGTCGCTATAAGTCGGTGTGGAGAGACTATATAAATTACTGCCGCGCCGAGGGCGGTTACGGCAAGGACCCGCGGACTTATCCGCCGGAGAGCGTCGCGGATTATATGGCTCACAGGATCGAGGATGGCTGCTCTGCCAATACGCTGCAGAGCGTCGGCAGCGCGATGGGGAAGTGGGCTGCAGCTTGTGACAAGGCTTATGGCGGGACGCGGGTGCAGGACTGGGCCAAGCCCATAGCATCGGCCCGCGCCCTGGGGCGGCAAGTCTGCCCGCGGCTAGATGTAGAGACACGGGCTTTTAAGGATCCCTGGCGCGTGATCGCGGCCATGGATGATCCCCGGGCGCGGCTGGCAGCCACGATCCAACTTGAGACGGGCCTGCGCAGCATGAACGTAACGAAATTGCAGCTCAACCAGGATGGCAGTCTGTTTGTGAGGTCTAAGGCAGGATATACGGCTCCGCATTTCGCGATTCCCGCAGGAATTTCGCGCGAATTGCGGGCGCTGGCAGATCCATCCGGCAAGGTCGATTTAATCCAATATAAGCCGTATATCGCGGCCATACAGGCCGCTTGCGCGGCGACGGGCGAGCATTACAAGGTGAGTCATTCTTTCAGGCAAAACTACGCGCTATACCGCTATAACGAGCTACGGCAAGGCGGCCTATCCGTGGACAGAGCAAAGCTGCA
>CAZFFA010000201.1:0-5082 GCA_964517955.1 uncultured Jutongia sp.
AACAGGATTGATCCCTTAAGAAAGCTTACCTTAATATGGCGCCAAGCCAGACACTCAAATGGCTTGAATCCGGGAAAAATCCTAGTGAACAGAATGTTGAAATAGAAGGAACAGAGCCGTATATAGTAGGTGGTCATACAGCGAGCGGTTACTGGGTGAATACCGAACGAGAAACTACGATAGAAGGTCTTTATGCGGCAGGTGATGTTGCAGGAGGATGTCCACAGAAGTATGTGACAGGTGCTATGGTTGAAGGCGAGATAGCTGCGATAGATATAGTTGATAAATTAGATAAATTATCTGAAAATGCTGGAAAAGATGACGAAAAGGCTGAGAAGATATTTAAAGAAAAAATAAATGAATATAATACGTATCTTCAGAATGATAATGCGATGTTTACTGTAGAAGCTTTGGAAGAGGCGATGCAGAAGGTTATGGACAATTATGCCGGTGGAATATCAACACATTATCAGTTCAATGAAAAACAGCTTAAACTTGCCAAAGAAAAGATTGAGCAGTTGATATTACTCAGCAAAGATATAAGTGCATCTGACATGCATGAGCTTATGTTTGTATATGAGCTTAAGGAAAGACTTACAGTCTGTCTTTCAGTTATAGCTCATCTTGAGGCAAGAAAGGAAACACGCTGGCATAGTTTTGCAGAAAATCTTGATTATCCGGACAAGAGCGATGAATGGCTTAAGTATGTTAATTCCAAAAAGGAAAACGGAGAAATTAAGATAATATATAGAAATCTTGTTGGAAGGGAGGAACATTATGAGCATAGTAATTGACAAAAAGCTTTGTAAAGGATGCGGAGCATGTATGACAGTCTGTCCGGGAAGCCTTATAAAAAAGGACGATGACGGCAAGGCATACATTAAATATCCTAAAGACTGCTGGGGATGTTCTTCCTGTGTTAAAGAATGTCATTTTGATGCATTATCATTATTCCTGGGTGCTGACATCGGCGGAATGGGAAGCAGGATGACTGTTAATTCAAGCGCAGAACAGCTTGTCTGGAATATTCTCAGACGAGATAACACAAAGGAACAGATTGTTATAAATAAAAAAGAATCCAATAAATACTAGAAAGGATGGTAACAAAAATGAGTGGATTATCACATCTGGATGAATTAGAAGCGGAAGCTATATATATAATCAGAGAAGTTGCGGCTGAATGTGAAAAGCCTGTAATGTTATATTCTATAGGAAAGGACAGTTCGGTAATGCTTCATCTTGCGATGAAAGCGTTTTATCCTGAGAAACCACCATTCCCATTTCTTCATGTAAATACTACATGGAAATTCAAGGAAATTATCGAGTTTCGTGACAGAAGAGCAAAAGAACTTGGAATAGAGATGCTCGAGTATATCAACGAAGAAGGTGTGCGTCAGGGAATCAATCCATTTGACCATGGCTCAGCATATACTGATATCATGAAGACACAGGCGTTAAAGCAGGCACTTGACAAATACGGCTTTACAGCAGCATTTGGCGGTGGCCGTCGTGATGAAGAAAAATCAAGAGCAAAAGAAAGAATTTTCTCATTTAGAAATGAGCACCATGCATGGGACCCAAAGAATCAGAGACCTGAGATGTGGAAGCTTTACAATTCAAGGATTAACAAGAAAGAAGAAGTACGAGTTTTCCCTCTTTCAAACTGGACAGAGACAGATATATGGCAGTACATAAGACGTGAAAATATAGAAATTCCTTCACTTTATTTTGCAAAGGTAAGACCGGTTGTATATCGTGATGGCAATATTATCATGGTTGATGATGACAGAATGAAGCTATTGCCTGGAGAGAAAATTGAATACAAGAGTGTAAGATTCAGAACGCTTGGATGCTATCCTCTTACAGGTGGCTGTGAATCAACAGCTACAACACTTGATGAGATTATTGATGAGACACTTAGTGCTGTATCTTCTGAAAGAACAACACGAGTTATCGACAATGAAGCAGCAGGCAGTATGGAAAGAAGAAAGAGGGAGGGTTACTTCTAAGATGAGTGGATTATTAAAATTTATTACATGCGGAAGCGTGGATGACGGAAAATCAACATTGATCGGTCACATATTATATGACTCAAAACTTTTATATACAGATCAGGAAAAAGCTCTTGAGCTTGACAGTAAGGTAGGAAGCAGAGGCGGTGCTATAGATTATTCTCTTCTTCTTGACGGTCTTATGGCAGAACGTGAGCAGGGTATCACAATTGACGTAGCATACCGTTACTTCACTACAGACAAAAGAAGCTTTATAGTAGCTGATACTCCCGGTCATGAAGAATATACAAGAAACATGGCAGTAGGTGCTTCATTTGCTGACCTTGCAGTTATCCTTATAGATGCAAAACAGGGTGTTCTTGTTCAGACAAGACGTCATGCAAGAATCTGTGAACTTATGGGAATCAAATATTTTGTATTTGCCGTAAATAAGATGGATCTTGTAGAATATGATGAAAATCGTTTCCGTGAGATTGAAAAGCAGATCAATGAACTTACAGATGAGTTAAAGCTTGCCAATGTAAAGATAATTCCTGTATCTGCTACAGAAGGTGACAATGTTACAAAGACTTCAGAAAATATAAAATGGTACAAAGATGAGACATTATTGTCATATCTTGAAAATGTAGATATAACAGAGGATGATCACGAAAAAGGCTTCTATATGCCTGTTCAGAGAGTATGTCGTCCGGATCATACATTCAGAGGTTTTCAGGGACAGATTGAAGATGGTGAGATTCACACAGGCGACGAGATAACAACTCTTCCAAGCAATGAGACAGCAAAGGTTAAGAGTATTCATGTAGGCGATAAGGAAAGTGATACAGCATTTAAAGGACAGCCTGTTACAATCCAGCTTGACCGTGAGGTGGATGTATCAAGAGGATGTGTACTTACAGTAGATTCCGACTTAAAGGTTGCTTCATCAATCACAGCAACACTTCTCTGGATGGATGATGATGAGTTAAAGAATGGAAAGAATTTCTTCTTTAAACTTGGAACTAAGACAATTCCGGCAGTTGTATCAGGTATCGAATATGCAATTGATGTAAACAGTGGTGAGAAAAAGCAGGTAAGCACCCTTAGCAAAAATGAAATTGCTGTCTGCAAGATTACACTGGCTGACCGTATAGTAGTTGATGAATTTAAGAAGCATAAGACACTCGGTGAGTTTATCCTTATTGACCGTATCAGCAATATGACTTCAGCATGTGGTGTGGTTGAATCAGTAAGTACAGAAGAACATGGTCTTTACGAAGGCAGAATAGATCGTGAAGTACGTGCTGCAATAAAGGGACAGAAAGCTGTAACAGCAGAATTTATCAAAGATGAGCCTTCTATAAACCGTGCATTTGTAGAGGATGTAGAGAAATCTCTTAATATTCAGGGAAGACATACATATCTTTATGCACCGGCTGAGGGAGAAGATATAGATACAGTGATCAAACATCTTCACAGAGCAGGAATCGTTGTTCTTCTTCTTGTAGATAAGAAACAGTCAGAGACAATAAAGAACAGAGATGACAGCTTTATAAGCAATCTGAATAAAGAAATTAAAGATACAAAAGATGCAGCAAAACTTATTTACAAAGCATCTGCATATGAAGATGTTCTTGTAAGAGAAAGAGATTATATATAATATAGCGAGGTGGAAAATATGGGATTCAATACAGCGCTTTTACATAGTGGGAAGATGGGAGATGAAACAACTGGTGCAACATTAACTCCAATCTATCATTCAAGTGCTTTTTATCAGTCATCAGCACAGCAGCATGAGAAACTTTTTCACAATAAAGCGAATGGATTCTCATACACACGAATTAACAATCCGACAATAGCGGCATTTGAAGATAAAATGACTGCATTAGAAAAAGGTATAGCTTCTATCGCATGTGCATCAGGCATGGCAGCTATCACCAATGCTCTGCTTAACATAGTTAATGCAGGGCAGGAGATAGTTGCAAGCTCAAGCCTTTATGGTGGTTCTATCGATGTGTTCCATGATTTTGAAGCATTTGGTATAAAAACACATTTTGTTGACATTGATGATGAGAAAGATATTGAAAATGCAATAAATGAGAATACGAGAGTTATATTTGCAGAGACAATAGGCAATCCAAAGCTTGATGTGGTCAATATAAAGAGTCTGGCTGAACTTGCACATAAGCACAATCTTCCTTTGATAATGGACAATACAGTTGCAACTGCATATCTTGTACGCCCTATAGAGCTTGGTGCAGATGTTGTTGTTAATTCCACATCGAAGTATATCAACGGAAACAGCAATTCAATAAGTGGTGTTATCACTGACAGCGGTAAGTTTAAATGGGACAAGGAGCGTTATAAGGGAATGGCAGAATATGCAAAATTTGGTCCATTTGCCTTTACAGCAAAACTTCGTAACGGACTTTTCCGCAATACAGGAGCCTGTATGTCCCCACAGACAGCCTTCTACAACCTTTTAGGCATGGAGACACTGGGACTTCGTATGGAGCGTGCGTGTTCCAATGCATTATTACTTGCAAAATTCCTTGAACAGTATGATGACATAACAGTAAATTATCCGGGACTTTCAAGCAGCAGATGGCGCAGTACAGCAGATGAAATACTGGAAAACGGTTATGGAGCAATTCTTACAATAAGAGTAGGGACAAAAGAGCGTGCATTTGATATAATAAACTCGTTGACAATTCCAAAGATTGTATCTAATATCGGAGATACTAAGACTTTAATAATTCATCCTGAGTCAACACTTAATGCACACAGTACAGATAAAGAAAAAGAAGAGACCGGTGTATTTGATGATCTTATAAGAATAAGTCTTGGTATAGAGGATATAGAAGATATCATAGAAGATTTTAAGAATGCACTGGAAAAATAAGGAGGAAAATCGATGGCAGTTGATTATGCAGCATTGAAAAAAGGTGGTTTCATGAGACAGAAGCAGAAAAACAATTTTTCTCTTCGTCTTGCAGTTGTAGGAGGTAATCTTACAGCTAAAAACCTGACAAAAATCGCAGAAGTAGCAGAAAAATATGGTGATGGTCATGTTCATCTTACATCAAGACAG
>CAZFFA010000202.1:0-4999 GCA_964517955.1 uncultured Jutongia sp.
GGTCGAGATTGTGGACTATTAGCGTAGGCTTTTCGGCTGAGAAATTGACATCAATCCCGTCAATCTGATTTATCATAATGCGCCCGCCTCCAAGAGATGAGGCCTGCACACTAAGTTTTCTTCCGTTCATTCCTTCTAAGTCAATAAGTGCAGTATTGGGATGAGCGTCCCTTAAACTGGCAGTATAAAAACTGAATTTAAGATTGTTTTTATCAGCAATACTGAAACTATCAGGTATTCTTATATCGTCAGGATGCATATCAAGAAGTCCGGCTATAATCGCTTTGTCTGTACCATGACCTTTGCCTGTCTGTGCAAATGATCCATACAAACCAATTTCAGCTTTTACGGGTATATCTTTTAACAACTGCCTGGCTGCATACCCTATTCTTACTGCACCTGCAGTATGTGAACTGCTTGGACCGACCATAACCGGTCCCAAAATATCAAATATACTCATGCTCATAATTATTATCCCTCATTTCTGCGATTATATATTATAAAAGAGCAAACATATTCTGCTATGTTCACTCTTTTGTGATAGAATTAACGATATTTAATTGTTTACACCATGATGAACTTCATCTGTACTTGCTGTTATAGGAAGAAATACATAACCATGTTTTTTTCCATATTTAATCATTTTATCAAGTGCATTGATAGTTTTGTCGTTTTTGTAAAAATCATGCATCAGCACAACGTTGCCTCTTCCTTTATGAAGTTCTGATGTAACATTGTGGAATGTCTGCTCTGGTGTTTTTGCACCACCGGCATCCTCACTGTCAACATTCCAATCAAAATAATGATATCCCCAGCCATCAAGTTTTTTGGTAAGTCTTGTCATAATACCCGGATTGTATCTGCTTGCTGTGTTGGAACTGCCGCCGGGGAACCTTGATACAGTACACCACACACCATATTTTTTAAAGAAGAGATTTCGTAATTTATCAAGATTACCTTTATATACTTTCTCTGACTTATATATCTGGTCATATTTATGTTTAAATCCATGCAAAGCAAGTGTATGACCTTCTTTTATAACCCTTTTTGTGATTTTATAATCAGGTCTTGCAGGACGAAGCTCAAAAAATGTTGCTTTTACGTTATTCTTCTTCAAAATTTTAAGAATTTTAGGGGTAGAATAACTGTTTGGGCCATCATCAAATGTCAGATATATTATATTTTTTGGTCTTTTCTTTACTTTTATTGCTGCAGAATATGTTTTACCATTTCCTTTACCAGATATTGTAACAGAACCAGGCTTTTTTGCAACAACTTTTCCTTTTTTGCTGACTGTTGCGATGCTTTTATTGTCACTGGTCCATGTCATTCCACCTGCCTTAAGCTTATTGCTAAACTGCAGATCCAGATGTTCACCTTTAAGCATTGTGAATGTTGGATATACCATTCCTCGTTTTGCTACAGATATATTGTATTTAACAGTTTTATTGCCGGCTTTCATAGTAATAGTGGTTTTTCCACGTTTTATACCATGTACAACACCATCTGATGAAACAACAGCTATTTTTTGATCAGAAGATTTATATGATGCATTGTTAAGCTTTCCGGGAAGTTCCTTCGTCTCACTTAATGACAGCTTTATATTCTGTGGCTGTTTTTCTTTTTCTTTAGCTGCCTTTTTGTTTGATTCGACAGCAACTGTGTTCTTTTTTATATCTGCTTTTTTTCCACATGCAGTACCTCCAAGTGTAACAGCAGTTATCATGCCAAAGCAGAAACAATACATACTCATTTTTTTCATTTGTAATAATACCTCTTTCTTATTTGTTATTCAAAATAATACTTCCTATATTCTGGAACCAAGCTGCCAGAATGCAACAGCACTTGCAGCCGCTACATTAAGTGAGTCAACACCATGTGCCATTGGAATTTTTACAGTATAATCACATCGTTCTATGGTATCTGTAAGCAGTCCCTCTCCCTCTGTTCCAAGCACTATTGCAAGTTTTTGTTCGGATAATAATTTTTTGTCATCTATTCTAAGTGAATTGTCGTTCAATGCCATTGCAGATAATTTAAAGCCGATATCATGAAGATAATCTATACCGGAATCAGGCCATACTAAATCATTATCCATATATGTCCACGGGATTTGAAAAACTGTTCCCATACTTACTCTTATCGCACGTCTGTAAAGAGGATCACTGCATCCGTGAGTCAATATCACCGCATCCATTCCAAGTGCTGCAGCACTACGAAAAATCGCACCTACGTTTGTAGGATTAACAACATTTTCAAGGATTGCAATTCTATTGGCATCATTGCAGATATCCTTAACACTAGTTAATTCTTTACGGTACATTGCACATAACATACCACGGGTAAGTTTAAAGCCGGTTAGTTTTGTCAAAACATCAAATTCTGCTGTATAAACAGGAATATCATTACAGCGTTCAATTATATTTTTAGCATGTGTCTGAATATGCTTCTTTTCTACCAGCATTGATACAGGCTTATATCCTGCATTAAGTGCTCTCTCAATTACCAATGGACTTTCTGCTATAAACATTCCTTTTTGAGGTTCATGGCGGTTGACCAATTGATTTTCAGTAGTTCGAGCGTATACATCAAGTTCTGGTGCATCAAAATCCGTAATTTCAATTATATCCGGCATTGAATTTCTCCATTCATTTATAATCAAAGTAGTGACTGTTCATATCTTTAGTAATCACTCACAGTTGTGACAGAAGTTCAGAGTATTAAAATGAGTCTGACGTTTCTATACTCACAATGAGATATAGTATAACACATTATATAATTTAATTAAAGAGTTTAAGTATGCGGCGACACATTTAGTTGTAACAGTTCAGCCTCTCATTTCTTACATTCATAAACCTGCCAGCTACGCTGTCAGTCGCTGCTATGCAGCTTTTGTTTATTTCATTTCAGAAATGAAAGGCTATTCCACCATAAAGTAATAGCCAATAATATAATGAGCAAGCTCAAATATGTATTGCCTATTACTTTATGGCTGAACTGTTACCATTTAGTTCTTTACAAATCTCAATATATACCATAAAATGAATCAGTAATTATAAAAGATTGGAGAACAAATATGAATAACGATGTTATAGCAGTAGTTGCAGGTAAAGAAGTCACTGAAGAAGATTTCAATATTTTTACAAGAACTCTTCCGGCTGAACAGCAGGCATATCTTCAGAATCCAGAGGCACTTAAATACTTTAAGGATCAGTTTGTCGCACTTTACCTTTTTGAAGAGATGGCTAAGGAAGAAAAACTTAATGAATCAGATGAATATAAAACATCTATTAAGAACGCTGAAAGAGACATATTAAGTCAGCTTGCCATGCGTGAAGTCCTTGAAAAGGTTGAAGTATCTGATGAAGATGCAGAAAAATATTACAATGAGAATCAGGACAAGTTTAAGAAATCAGAGACAGTTAATGCTAAACATATTCTTATGGATGAAGAAGATGCTTTACAGAACGTTAAAGGTGACATTGAGGCAGGTAATATCTCATTTGAAGATGCTGCTAAAAAACATTCATCATGCCCTTCAGGTCAGAAAGGCGGAGATCTTGGTGAATTTGGACGTGGACAGATGGTAAAAGAATTTGAAGAAGCTGCATTTGCTGCTGAAATTGGTAAAATTGTAGGACCTGTAAAAACACAGTTTGGCTATCATCTTATCAAGGTTGAAAAACATTCAGATGCTGATACTGCTCCATTTGCTGAGGTTAGGGACTCTGTTAAGCGTATGCTTATGCAGCAGAAACAGCAGGATGCATACAATGCAAAAGTTGAAGAATTAAAATCAAAATACTGCAAATAATAAATTGTCAGAATAGGATAACTTATTATAATGAAAGAGGTACTTCTTAACAACGTTATTGTTGTAGAAGTACCTTTTTAGTTAAGGTGTTTTTCCTTTTAATTCAGGTTAATTGTTTGTATTACTTTTTCTTCTTTTTTTGACCATGATCTTATTGTCATACATATTCTGATCTGCCTGATCAAATAACATACGAAGTGTACAATGGTCATAATCTACAGACATAGCAAATCCGCAGGCATAGCTTATATCAATGAAACTATTGTATTCGTTAAAGCGGGCCGTTTCTTCCTGAAGCTCATTTAATAGATTTTCAACTTTTTCAATTGTTGAGTCATACATAACACCAACAAATTCATCTCCGCCATATCTGCCAATAAAATCCTGATCAGAAAATACTTTTTTCAATAATTTTGCAAAACTTAAAATCATTTGGTCACCAACTGTATGCCCCCATGTATCGTTGGCCTTTTTTAGATCATTCAGATCAAATACAAAACATGCAACAGATCGATCAATGAATTTATCATCATTTAAAAGCTCTTCACATTTACTTTTATTGGGAAGTTCTGTATGTAAATCCAGATACGCTTTCTTTTCAAGTACCTTATTGCGCATATTTATTCGTATAGCGGAATACATCTGATAAATAACAAATCCAATAAGAAGTGCCATGTTTATAGCGGATGCAATTTCTAAATTTCGGATGACACGCGTTGTCTTTTCAGAATACTTTTCTGCTGCAGATACTGTTTCATCAGCTATATAAAAGTATGTCTCACTCATAGAAACAATATCTGTAACGGATGCAGTAGAATTTCTTACTTTCATTATCTCTCTTTTAAGTTCTTCCCAATATTCTATCTGATAATCAAGTTTTTCAAGATAAGCTTTATCATTAAGTTTTACAAGATTGTACTGACCGCCCTCGTATTTCAGATTATGCAGAATATCATCAAGATATTGAATAAGAGCATCATTTGGTCTTTTACAGATTTCAAGTTTAACCGCTCTTTGTGTACCACCTCTTACAAGTCCTGAATAATTTATAACTCTTGCAGTACCATTGAGATTATTTATCTCATACATCAAAAACATTATAAGAACTACTAAGCAGAATATCATTATACCCTTAACTTTTCTTCAAGACCGTAACTAAATAAGAAAAAATATAGAAAAGTGCCG
>CAZFFA010000203.1:0-4995 GCA_964517955.1 uncultured Jutongia sp.
CGGACCGGCTGAAAAGTTATAAACTCTGTTCACTTTTATGTGCCTCCTTCTGTAAATTTGTAACTGTTTTAATTACTATTCATACAGACTTTACTATAATATGAATAGTAACATTTATATAGTCCAGTTACTAACATTTATTTATATTAAACTTCCTTCTAGGAAATTAATATCATAAGTCACTTTCATCAAATACATCTTCTAACTGTTTACCAGGTGCAACCATAGGGAATACTTTGTCATCACTCTGTATTACACACTCGATAACAACTGGTACATCTGATGCTATAGCTTCTTTAAGCACCGGCTCTACTTCTTCCTTCTTTGTTATACGATATGCCCTGGCTCCCATAGCTTCTGACAGTTTTACATAATCAATATCATCATCAAGTACAGTCTGTGAATATCTCTGACCATAGAATAATGTCTGCCACTGGCGAACCATTCCAAGTACCTGATTGTTGAAAATAATTTCAATGACAGGTGTTTTACTTCTTGATGCTGTAGCAATTTCATTCATATTCATACGGAAGCATCCGTCACCTGCTATGTTTACTACAGTTTTATCAGGATTGCCGACTTTTGCACCTATTGCTGCACCAAGTCCGTATCCCATTGTACCAAGTCCACCTGATGTAATAAGTGTACGTGGTTTGATATACTTGAAGTATTGTGCAGCCCACATCTGGTGCTGACCTACTTCTGTGGCAATTATTGCATCGCCCTGTGTAAGTTCATAAAGTTTTTCAACTACATATGGACCTGTAAGGACGTCGTGATTGTATGTAAGAGGAAGTGCATCCTTACGTGCAAGCACTTTATCCATCCAGTCTTTATGATAAAGCTGTTCAAGTCTTGAATTAAGTATATCAAGTACTGATTTTACATCACCTATGATACTTAAGTCAACCTGAACATTTTTATTTATCTCTGCCTCATCTATATCTATCTGAATAATCTTTGCATTTTTCGCAAAGTTTTTTGTATCTCCTGCAACTCTGTCAGAAAATCGTGAACCTATTACTACAAGGACATCACACTCTGATACACTTAAGTTTGCTGTCTTTGTTCCATGCATTCCAAGCATACCAACATAGTAATCATCATCACCACGAAATGCGCCTTTACCCATAAGAGTATCTGTAACAGGAGCATCAACACGTTTTACGAAATCGTATAATTCCTTATCTGCATCAGCTATTACAGCACCACCACCTACAAATATCATAGGCTTTCTTGCATTACGGATAAGCTTAAGAGCTTCTTCCACAGCACCTTCATCTATTTTTTCAGTCTCTCTTGCAATCACCTTTGGAACAACTTTTTCGTATTCTGCACAATCACTTGTTGCATTTTTGACAATATCTACAAGAACAGGACCTGGACGGCCTGATCGTGCTATATCAAATGCACGTCTGAGTGTTGGAGCAAGGTCATTTACATCTTTTACTATAAAGCTGTATTTAGTGATAGGCATTGTAACTCCGGCAATATCAATCTCCTGGAATGAATCTTTGCCAAGAAGTGATGTGCCTACATTACATGTAATTGCCACAATAGGAACAGAGTCCATATATGCTGTAGCAATACCTGTTACGAGATTGGTTGCACCGGGACCGCTTGTTGCCATACATACACCAACTCTTCCTGTTGAACGTGCGTACCCATCTGCAGCATGTGCCGCTCCCTGCTCATGAGATGTAAGTACATGTCTTAACTCATCCTGATGACGGTACAATTCATCATATATATTAAGTATTGCTCCGCCCGGATAACCAAATATTGTATCAACACCCTGTTCTTTTAAACATTCTATAACTATCTGTGAACCTGTTAACTGCATTTCATCCTCCAAGTTTTATTCTACTACTGTAACAGCCATGCTGTTACTTTATCTGTAAGATGGCTCCTTTATCTGCCGATGTAACCATAGATGCATATCTTGCAAGATATCCTGTCTTTACCTTTGGCTCTACAGGCTTCCAATTTTCTCTTCTCTTCGCAAGTTCTTCATCTGATACTTTTACATTGATTGTGTTGGCAGGAATATCTATTGAGATTATATCTCCCTCTTCAATAAGAGCGATAGGACCGCCAACTGCTGCTTCAGGTGAAACGTGTCCAATTGAAGCACCACGTGATGCACCTGAGAAACGTCCATCTGTAATAAGAGCTACGCTTGAACCAAGTCCCATACCGGCAATTGCTGATGTAGGATTAAGCATTTCTCTCATTCCCGGGCCGCCCTTAGGTCCCTCATATCTGATAACTACTACGTCACCTTCAACAATCTTTCCACCCTTAATAGCGGCAATTGCATCTTCTTCACAGTCAAAGACTCTTGCAGGACCTTCATGTACCATCATCTCAGGAACAACTGCTGAACGTTTAACCACACAACTGTCAGGAGCAATGTTACCACGAAGTACGGCAATACCACCTGTTTTCATATATGGATCGTCTATTGGACGGATTATCTCTGTATTCTTATTTACACTATTCTTAATATTATCTCCAACAGTCTTACCTGTAGCTGTTATAAGGTCTGTATTAAGAAGACCTGCATCTGCAAGCTCTTTCATAACTGCGTAAATACCGCCTGCTTCATTGAGCTCCTCCATATAATGATGGCCTGCTGGAGCAAGATGGCAGAGATTAGGTGTCTTTGCGCTGATTTCATTGGCTATATCAAGATTTAACTCAACACCTGCTTCATGAGCGATTGCCGGTAAATGAAGCATTGTATTTGTAGAACATCCAAGTGCCATATCTACTGTAAGTGCATTGTAGAATGCTTCTTTTGTAAGAATATCTCTAGGCTTGATATCTTTTTCAAGAAGTTCCATAACTTTCATACCTGCGTGTTTAGCAAGTTTGATACGCTGTGAATATACAGCAGGGATTGTACCATTACCCTGAAGTCCCATACCTATTGCTTCTGTAAGACAGTTCATACTGTTGGCTGTGTACATACCTGAGCATGAACCACATGTTGGACATGCATTGCATACATAATTATCTACTTCTTCATCTGACATCTTTCCTGCTGCATTGGCACCAACTGCCTCAAACATAGATGAAAGACTTGTTTTCTGGCCGTTTACATGTCCGGCAAGCATAGGACCACCGCTTACAAATACTGTTGGTACATTAACTCTTGCCGCAGCCATAAGAAGTCCAGGAACATTCTTATCACAGTTTGGAATCATAACGAGTGCATCAAACTGATGTGCAAGTGCCATACATTCTGTAGAATCAGCGATAAGGTCTCTTGTAACAAGTGAATACTTCATACCCATATGACCCATGGCAATACCATCACATACTGCAATTGCCGGAAATACTATAGGAGTACCCCCTGCCATGGCAACACCTGTCTTAACTGCTTCTACAATTTTATCTATATTCATATGACCCGGTACGATTTCATTGTATGAACTAACGATACCAACCAAAGGTCTTTCAAGTTCTTCTTCTGTAAGTCCGAGAGCATTAAATAATGATCTCTGAGGTGCTGTCTGCATCCCCTTTTTTACAACATCACTTCTCATGATAATTTCCTCCTATGTTATATATTATCCTATATTCTTTCACAGATGAGATCACCCATCTCTATTGTTCCAACATATGTCTTTCCTTCGTCCATTATGTCACCTGTACGATATCCATCTTTAAGAACCTGTTTAACTGCTGCTTCAATTGCGTCTGCTTCTTTCTCAAGGTCAAATGAATATCTGAGCATCATAGCCGCTGAAAGGATTGTTGCGATTGGATTTGCCTTATTCTGACCTGCAATATCAGGTGCAGAACCATGACTAGGCTCATAGAGTCCAAGTTTTGTCGCACCAAGGCTTGCTGATGAAAGCATTCCGATTGAACCTGTAACCATACTTGCTTCATCTGAAAGAATATCACCGAACATATTTTCTGTAAGAATTACATCAAACTGCTTTGGATCACGTACAAGCTGCATTGCACAGTTGTCAACGAGCATATCAGTAAGTTCAACTTCCGGATACTCCTCTGATACTTCCTTTACGACCTTTCTCCAAAGTCTTGATGAATCAAGAACGTTTGCCTTATCAACACTGCAGACCTTTTTATTTCTCTTCATAGCTACATCAAATCCCCATTTTGCAATGCGGCGGATCTCATTCTCAGCATATGTAAGTGTATCTGTAGCCTTAAGAACACCATTGACCTCTTCTGTATGTCTCTCACCAAAGTAAAGACCACCTGTAAGTTCACGCATTACCACGAAATCAAATCCACCTTCTGTGATATCTTCTTTCAATGGACATGCTCCGCTTAATTCATCAAAAAGAATTGCAGGTCTGATATTGGCATAAAGACCAAGACCTTTACGAATCTTTAACAATCCTGCCTCCGGTCTCTTGTCCGGTGGCAACTGATACCAGTTTGACTGACCAACATTTCCTCCAACTGCGCCAAGAAGAACGGAATCACTAGCCTTTGCTCTGGCAAGTGTCTCATCAGTAAGCGGCTCACCATAAGCATCAATAGAACAACCACCCATCAGTAATTCTTCATATTCAAAAGTATGACCAAACTTCGAGCCTACCTTATCTAAAACCTTTCTTGCTTCTCTCACTATCTCTGGACCTATTCCATCGCCTGGAATCACAGCAACCTTATAATTCATACTAATCCTCATTTCTGCGCACGTATTTTGTGCATACCGAGTTTGTGTCAAGTGCGCACAGACACAAAGTTCGTGTGTAAAAAATCTTTTGTATATGGATTTTTCACACTATCCTCCATTCTTGCTGAGCTTGTATTCATATATAATTTTTTATAATAAGTATATCAATCATCACTGTCACGCAATAGATACGAACAGTAATAAACCATTAACTCATAGTATATATCACATGTTAAATTTTTGTCAAGTATACGTTGAACGTTTTTGTTGTTTATGTGTAGCAGCGACTGACAGCGTAGCTGGCAGGTTTATGAATGTAAGAAATGAATGGC
>CAZFFA010000204.1:0-4971 GCA_964517955.1 uncultured Jutongia sp.
ATAGACGATACCTAATTTGGTTTGTATATTCCCATAAAGATTTCGCTCTTACTATTGTTGTACTTATATTCCAATAAAGATTCTTTAAGAAGCTTATCCCCATTATCATATGTGCTTTCCGTTTTTTTACTTATACACTTACCCATCTGATACTTGCTAAGAGTTACTGTACACTCTTCAGGAAGTATATTTTTTATAATCTTATTTATCCTGAATCTGCTTGATGGAGTAGAATAACTATATCCTTCTACATATCTTCTGTCCGAACCATATCCATCTGATAAAGATACATACTCCCCTTTATCATTCATTTTCCATGTATCAAAACAATACCCTACAACATTTCCATCAAGAATTATTTTAATGCCAACCTTAGAAATTCCATTGACTTGCGTCTCATATTTTCCAATATCATCATATTCTGCTGCCTTTGCCCTTGTATTGTAATTTATAATATATCCGGCTATTACAATAAAAAGCACTGCTAAACCAATAAGTATTCCTCTCTTAACTTTGCTTAATCCGATTTTATTCATCTAAACATCCTCCCACAAATTTTTGCAGAAGTCCCAATGATGTTCGATATTTTTCACTTCACATGTATTTGTAGATATATATTATAATTTTATCATACATTTTTCAATATACATAAGCACCAAAAAAACAGAGAAAAATTTAATCATTTTTCTCTGTTTTTTACATTCTGTATTCTATTTCTTTGAAGATAAAAAACGTTTCCAAATATTATTTTTTAATGATATCCATGCATTATCATGCTTAACATAATAAAGTGGACACATTTTACCGGTTACATCATAATGTCTTATAATATTCTTTCTGCCTAAGCGATACTTACTACAAAGCCATGCCGAAAGATTTACAAGTGACTTATATGTTTTGTCAGAAAACTTTCCTGTTTTATCAGGATGACAACATTCTATTGAAATAGTATCGGCATTTCTATCATTTGATGCATAAGCAATTTCATTCAATGGAATACACTGTATAATTGTTCCGTCAAGTCCTATTATAAAATGACTGCTCACCTTATTCTGACTTTCATCCGGTTCGTCTTTTCTGCTTTCAAAGTAATCTCTATTCGCCTTGGCATCAGTTCCAGGATTTGCCGTATAGTGTATGACAATTCCGTTTACCTGACTAAGTGTATTCCCCGGTCTTGAATTTTTATTCTTTGTAAGAAGCATCTGTTTGATTTCAGGTTTTGAAACATCATATTCCGTATAATCAACACTAACTGTCTGAGCATCCTTATGTAAATAAGAATATATAGTCTTAACAACTCTAAATCCTTTACTTAATATACCAATAAGAATTATAACAACAGCAATACTTAATATTATGTTTCTCCTGATCTCACGCTTTTTAGCTTTTGAAACTTTTTTCATCTTCTAATATTAGTTATCTCCTACACTATAGTTTGGAGCTTCCTTTGTAATATGAATATCATGTGGATGACTCTCTTTAAGTGAAGCGGCTGTAATCTTAACGAACTTACCAGTCTCCTGTAATGTCTTGATATCAGGAGCTCCACAGTAACCCATACCTGAACGGAGACCACCCATAAGCTGGAATACTGTATCTTCTACAGTTCCCTTATAAGCAACACGTCCTTCTACACCTTCAGGAACAAGCTTCTTGGCACCTGTCTGGAAATAACGGTCTTTACTACCATTCTCCATAGCTGCAATTGAACCCATACCACGATATACTTTATATTTACGTCCCTGATAAAGTTCAAATGTTCCAGGACTCTCATCACATCCTGCAAATATGCTGCCCATCATACATACATTTGCACCGGCAGCTATAGCCTTAGTCATATCTCCTGAATATTTGATACCGCCATCTGCAATAATTGGTATATCATATTTCTTAGCCACCTCATAAGCATTCATAATTGCTGTGATCTGAGGAACACCGATACCTGCAACGACACGTGTTGTACAGATAGAACCAGGTCCGATACCAATCTTAACACAGTCAACTCCTGCCTTAATAAGAGCTTCTGTAGCTTCTCCTGTAGCAACATTACCTGCAATGATCTGAAGATCCGGATATGCATCACGAACCATCTTTACAACCTTAAGAACATTGGCACTATGACCATGTGCAGTATCTATTACGATACAGTCAACATGCTTCTTTACAAGTGCATCTACACGTTCAAGGATATTTGCAGTTACACCTACTGCAGCACCACATAATAATCTTCCCTGTGAATCCTTTGCAGCAAGAGGATATTTAATCTGCTTCTCAATATCTTTTATAGTGATAAGTCCTGTAAGATTTCCATCTTTATCAACGATTGGAAGTTTTTCTTTTCTTGATTCACCCAGTATCTTCTTGGCTTCCTCAAGTGTTATGCCTTCCTGTGCTGTTACAAGACCTTCAGATGTCATAGATTCCTTGATCTTCTTAGAAAAATCTGTTTCAAACTTAAGATCACGATTAGTTATTATACCGACAAGCTTCTTTCCTTCTGTGATTGGGACACCGGATATACGGAACTTTGCCATAAGATTATTGGCATCTTCGAGTGTATGTTCCGGTGATAAGAAAAATGGATCAGTAATAACACCGTTCTCAGAACGCTTTACCTTATCTACCTCATCAGCCTGTGCTTCAATTGACATATTCTTATGAATAATTCCAATACCACCCTGTCTAGCCATTGCAATCGCCATACGATATTCTGTAACTGTATCCATTCCTGCACTCATCATTGGTATATTGAGTTTAATGGATTTAGTCAGGTTAGTTGTAAGCGAAACCTGATTTGGTATAACCTCTGAATATTGTGGAACCAATAAAACATCATCAAAGGTAATTCCTTCACCAATTATCTTACCCATTTTTAATATCCTCCTTAAATGTATTTTATTTTTCTAATTATGAAACACGCAGGAAAAACCTGCGTGCAATTAACGATTTTAACTATTGTAACACAATACCGACAAAAAAATCAAGATTGTATACCGAGTTATAAATTTTGACTGTAACAGTTCAGCCTTTTATTTCTTACATTCACAAACCTGTCAACCCTCAAATTTCATTCTTGCCTTTAATTTTATATTTGAAAGCATTTTTTCATCAGGTGTAAATTTTATTCTCTGATTGCCATTTTCACCACGTACTACTAAAACATAATCGTCATCATCCCTGTTTCCTGATGAAAAATCAAAAAGCGGTGTATTTCTATGATTATATAATGATGGGGAATTTTCTTTTGCAATAAGATCTACTTTTTCAAGATCAATTCTTTTCTTTGTCTTTCTTTTTTCGCCTTTTATAATCATATCAAAATCAATCTGTCCATCTACGAATATGTACTCGTATGCAATATTCTTGCTTGGCAGAAAGAATATAATCAATCCATCAATTGCAATTACAAATGCAATTCCCATAGGGCCAAAAACTCTGCTAAAAATCAAAATATACGCAACAACAAGCAGCACACATACAGCTTCTAAAGCAATTCTTGCCGCCATTCTCTTTGATGAAGGCTTTGCCTTCAAATAAGTTTCTGAATATAATTCTTCCATATTAATCCTCATTTCTGCGCACGTTTTTTGCGCATAACGAGTTTGTGTCAAGTGCGCGCAGACACAAATCTCGTGTGTGAAAAATCTTTTGTATACAGATTTTTCACACTACACTCCTCTTTATCTTTATTAGTTTCTTTTCGCTTCCGGTTTCTTTCCTATAAGAAACGGACAATAGTTGTTGATTATTGTAATTATACTATACTCTATGAGCATAAGTATAACAAGAACTACAAGGCACTCACATATATATTCAAAATTGCCAACATCCGGTATATATGCTACCTTTGCCCATCCAAAATATGCAACACTTCTCATTCCAAGAACAGTATGTGTACACATTATAATAAGAGAATTTCTTCCCCAATAATCAAGCATCTCCATATTAACATGTGATGATATAAAATCCAATATCATAATAGCACCAATCGATCCAATAATACCACAAATGTAGAACATATATGGATATATTCCCTCACTCATGCAATTGAAATCAACTCCGCTGATTATCTGCGATAAGATTATATTGATAACAGACAGTATAATTCCTGCTGCAAGCTTTATATTCGTACTGCTTATCTTTTTATAGAATATATATATTATATAGCCTGCTGCAATAAACCATGCTGCTGAAAAACCTTTTCCTATTGCATTTATCAAACGCTCCGATATCAGACTTAAATTCTGATGCCCGCTGTTTACTGCTATACTGCTTATAGATGAATTAACAAAATTACCTGCTGAAATTGCAAATAATCCTGCAACACCATATATTATCTTAATAACTTTTGGACTTCTTATAATCCAGAAGAATATTATCTCTCCGATAAATAATGTTGGTAAAAACCACATTGAATTTATTCCTTTGAGAAAAATACTGTCATACAGATAATTCTTGAATATAGCAAAAACCTCAGCTAAAGGTTTATGCTTTAAAAAGATACATGATGTTTTAAATATGACTCCAATTACACTAAATGTTATATATGGAATAACAAGGCTTTTTGTAAGTTTTGACACAAACTCCTTAAATGTCCTGCTCTTTACAGAACCGGAATAACTCATCAAAAAACCAGATATAATATAAAATATCGATACTTTAAATGATGACATCCACATATCAACTGCGTTTGGTTCTTTTGTAATGTGCCCAAGCATTATCATCAATATGCTTAATCCCTTTGCGGCATCTACATATTTAATTCTTTCTTTCATGACTAACTCCATACTGCGATATATTTTTCAAAACAAAATATATTATAATGCAATATGTGTTCATTTGCAATGCGAAGTTTTGGTGACTAAGCCCTAAGAGTGTGGTTATGATGATATAAGAACCTTTAGCATCTTACTGATAAAAAAGTGTCTTCGACACATCAACTCCCCTAGCCCCTCATTCATGAGGGGA
>CAZFFA010000205.1:0-4945 GCA_964517955.1 uncultured Jutongia sp.
TGAGTCTCTTCATCTGCATTAATGCATACGAAACTCAGTACTTAGGTGTTATACAATGAAGTGCAAATTCAACATTTGCAACCTTATTAAATTCTGTATCTACAGGTCCCGGACACAATGCGCCAACATAAACTCTGCTGCCACTCTGCTTAAGTTCTACTGCTACAGCGCGTGTAAGACTTGCCATATAAGCCTTTGATGCATAATATGTCGCCATATATGGTCCTGCCGGCAAAAGTCCTGCTGATGATACTACATTGAGTATATAACCTCTTTTCTGCTTTTCCATCTTTACAAGCATAAGCTTCATCAGAAGATGCATTGCCTTGTCATTGACATCTATCATCTCAAGTTCTCTTTTTACATCAGAATCCATAAATCTGCCACATGCCCCAAAGCCGGCGTTGTTGATAAATATAGTAACCGGTATATTTTCTGTTTCCTTTATCAGACGCTCACATTCCTCTGTCTTAGAGAGATCCACTGTGATAATCATAATATCTGTATCATTGTTTTTTAATTCTGATGCGAGCTTTTCAAGGCGTTCTTTTCTTCTTGCAGCAAGAATAAGATTATATCCCATATCTGCAAGCTGTTTTGCAAATTCCATGCCTATTCCTGAACTTGCCCCTGTAATCAGTGCATACTTTTTCTTACAATACATCCTTATAATCCTCCGGCAAAAATCTGTGATATATAATATGGCAGCCCTCATCCTTGAAGCAATAATAATACTTATCATCTGAATCAGTAAATCTTATCATAATGTCAAACTCATCACTCTGATCCTCTCTGACCTCTGAATGATATGGCTGTCTTTTGAACAGATCTATTACATCCTGCATAGTAGCTCCGTGATTATTTATTGTATTTACAAGCTCAAATATAAATTCATTTCTTCCTATATTATTATGAACATACTCTGTAACCTCTTCCGGCATCACAAAGCAGAATCTTTCTCCTTTTGCACTTACTTCTATTCCTGCAGCTTTCTTTCCAGAATATTCAGAAAAACCTTTTAACATTTCAAGCATGTCAGGTGCAGATACTTCTGTCTTAAAAAAATGATTTAGTGAACTCAGAGGATAATACAATCTGATAACTTCTTTATTGTATCCAAGTTTTGCCTGCTCTTCTGCTATAACATCTTCAATATTGCCAAATAATCTTACATATCCTTCTTTTACATTGCTGTCTAATTCTTTCATCAAAAACCTCCACTTAGTATGCTTTGTTTATTCTCTTCTCAATCCAGTACAAAATATCTTTATAAACAACCTCTTTGTCATCTTCATTAAGGATCTCATGTCTGTCATCTTTGTAAAGCTTTATCTCTATGTCTTTTATCCCGGCCTTTTTATACTGCTCAAATATCTTTTCTACGCCCTTACCATAGTTTCCAACCGGATCTTCACTGCCCGCAACCATATATATTGGAAGCGAATCCAGTATATTTACATAATTTTTCTTGTTCTGAATAAATGAAAGTACATCAAATAATGTCTGATATCCGTTTATAGAAAAGTCAAAAGAGCATAACTTATCATTATTATACTTTTTGACGTTTTCTCTATTTACTGATATCCAGTCATTGCTGCTTTGTACATCCGCAATTCTTTTTGTATATCCTGCAAATGAAGCTTTCTTTACAAAATCTGAATGATACCTTTCGCCCTTAAAAAGCTTAATAATTCCACATACAAATTTGCCGGTGCTCAAAACATGCGCCGGGGTATATCCTGTGCCGCAGAGAACTGCACCTGACAATTCTTTTCCATATGTCATAAGATATCTTCTTGCCATGAAAGATCCCATGCTATGACCAAGTAAAAAATATGGAATGTTGCTGCCATACTGTTTTTTGGCATACTTTGTAACCTCATGAAGATCTTCTACCACAGTCCTGCTCTTTCCTTCCCCAAAATACCCATAATCATCTTCACATGCAGCAGTTTTGCCGTGAACAAGATGATCATTTCCTATCACAAGAATTCCATAGCAGTTAAGAAAACGGGCAAATTCATCGTATCTTTCAATATACTCTATCATACCATGTGATATCTGTACAATTGCCCTGACCTCATCTTCCGGTTTCCAAACTACTACATGTAATTTATTTTTCTTATCTGTTGATGGTATTGTTATATTTATCATAGTGATTCTCCCAGTCAAAAATATACTTATTCACGATAAAATAATCTTATAATTAAATATTATTTCCAAGTATAATAGAGATTAAACTCTTGTCAAGCATAATCGTTCTATTCCACGGATTTAAAATAATGCCACTTATCTCATCTACATCAAGTGAAGATTTAAACATTTTTCCAATGTCAGTCAAAAAGGTTGACATAACACTATCGCTTCCTTTTAACTCTTCTTCAAAACTTGTAAATGCCATCCACCATGTTTTTCCATCAGGTGTTTTTACTGCCTGAATATGCATTGCACCATCTCCCTTGTCCGGTTCAACCGCTACGATAACCTGTCCATTTTCCCGGACACGCCTTCTGATAACTGTCAGTACATGGGCAAGCACTTCCTCCGAGGCATTTTGCTGAAGCATGGCAACCGCCTGCTCTATCTTTTCATTGCCTTTTAATCCTTCATCTTTTATCTCTTTATTGATCATTTCTTTATCTTTCATCGTTTTATCCTTTACTTTCCTATCATTCATTATTATTATATAAGTGTCAAAAAGTATTTTTTGACACTTATATAATAATAATGTATATTAAGTATACTACGTTTTCGGGGGATTTACTAATGAAAAACAGAGATTCTTTTAATAACAAATGGGGATTTATACTCGCCTGCATCGGTTCTGCTGTAGGTATGGGAAATATATGGATGTTTTCTACAAGAGTATCTATGTATGGCGGTGGTTCATATCTACTCCCATATTTTTTATTTGTCGCACTTATCGGATTTACCGGTGTTATCGGTGAAATGAGCTTTGGCAGGGCTACAAGATCAGGTCCTGTAGATGCCTTTGGCTATGCCTGCTGTACCATAAAAAAAGAAAAGCTTGGACAGCTTTTAGGATTTATTCCCGTTGTCGGAGCCTTGGCACTTGGTATCGGATATACGGTTGTAATGGGCTGGATACTCAAATACATGATTGGTGCTTTCACAGGTTCAACACTTGCTCCCGACACTCCGGAAGCCTTCGGTGAAAAGTTTGGAAGTATGGCATCCACATTTGGCAACAACTCATGGCAGATAATTGCACTCGCCATCGGAATTTCCATTCTGATGTTCGGTGTAGGACGAGGTATTGAAAAAGCCAATAAAATTATGATGCCTGTATTCTTCATCCTTTTTGCAATTCTTGGAATATACGTTGCTTTCCAGCCCGGTGCCATAGACGGCTATAAATACATATTCCGCATCGACCCAAAGGCTCTTGCTGACCCAAAGACATGGATTTTTGCACTTGGACAGGCATTTTTCTCACTCTCCGTTGCCGGCAACGGAACGCTTATATATGGCTCTTATCTTCCTGACAATGAAGATATCCCTGCATCAGCAGGACGTGTTGCTCTTTTTGATACTTTGGCAGCTATGCTTGCCGCACTTGTAATAATACCTGCTATGGCAACATCCGGAGCTAAGCTCAACCAGGGCGGTCCGGGACTTATGTTTATATACCTTCCTGCATTATTTAAATCAATGCCCGGAGGAAATATAATCGCCATAATATTTTTTGTAGCCGTATTCTTCGCAGGATTGTCATCGCTTATCAATCTTTACGAGGCACCGATTGCAACAGTTCAGGAGAAATTAAACCTTGGGCGTAAGCCTCATGTGGAATCATTGTAACATTTTCTCTCCTTGTATCATTATGTATACAGGGTATTGTATCCGACTGGATGGATATTCTTTCTATCTATATATGTCCTCTCGGAGCCGGTCTTGCGGGAATTATGTTTTTCTGGCTGTGTGGCAGAGACTATGTTGAAAAACAAATTAATAAAGGAAGGAACAAGAAATTTACTTCCTTATTCCTTCCTATATGTAAATATATTTACTGTCCCGTATGTATACTTGTGCTTATACTCGGTATTGCACTTGGCGGGATTGGATGATAACTAAGAACAAATTAGACTTGCAATACTTTGTGTACCAAATGTATATTGCATATTTTTACAACATTCAGCATTTGCAACTTCGTATAGTATTTACAAATAAACTCATCTTATCCTTATCCTTATATCCGTCAGTTTCAAGTGATGAACTGGCATCTACACCATATGGAGCAAGCATTCTAAGTGCCTGCTCCATATTTTCCGGTGTAAGACCACCTGCAAGGAAAAATTCTCTATTTATTCCCTTAAGAAGCGACCAGTCAAAAACTTCCCCTGTTCCGCCTCCTGAATCAAGGAGTATATAATCCGCCGCCGACCTTTCAGCATCTTTAATATCGTCCTCTTTCTCAATACGAAATGCCTGTATTATAGGACAGTCCACCTCTTTTCGCAGTATCTTTATATAATCATTGTCCTCTTTTCCATGTAGCTGAACAGCTCTGATTATCCCATGTTCGACAAGTGATACAATATGTTCAACAGATTCATTGACAAAAACGCCTACAGGAACAATCCTGTTGTCAAGTAAATGTGTCAGTCTCTCTGCTTCCTTGTCTGATATAAAACGCTTGCTTTTTGGTGCGAATATATATCCTATATAATCAGGCAGAAGTTCATTGACATACTCTATGTCACATTCTCTTCTCATTCCGCATAATTTTATCTTTGTCATAATTTTTCTCCGGCTGCAAGTTCTGAAAGCTTTTCTTTCTTATTATCCGCTCTCATAAGTGTCTCTCCGATAAGAACTGCATCAGCTCCAATCTCACTAAGAATCTTTATATCTTCTGCTGATCTGACTCCACTTTCTGCAACGAATATTATACTCTCTGGAACTATTTTGCGAAGTCTTCTGC
>CAZFFA010000206.1:0-950 GCA_964517955.1 uncultured Jutongia sp.
ATCAACTACTTTTTTAAAAAAATTGCTTTTTTCTATCAGATAATATATAATTTTGGCAATAATAGAAACCACCAAAGTTTTATTATCATATGTAAAATATTTTTACACAATGGATAACTATTTTATGGATTACATTTTTTACAAGGCTCATATCCCTGCCTTATCAGTGATTTTCTAGAGCAGTTTATCTCTTTGCGGTTTTTACCACGTATCTGTGATATTGATGAGCAGCCGCTTCTATGAAATTTATGAGTATTCTTATTTATGATATATGTATGTTTTTGTGAATCATTGTTATCTGTAGTATCTTTTGTGTCATGTGTGTAATTATGTTTATAGTGATTGTTATAGGTAGCTGACTGTGAATTACCGGTATTGCTTTGGCTGCTTTTTGAATCCTTGTTTATATGACTTTCGCCTGTAGCATAGTTAATATATATCCCTGGCTGGACATTATAGCAGAATACACAGAATTGACATCCTTTACCATTATCTTCTACACTATAAGCTTCTGTAAGTACACCTGATGCAACAAGGTTATTGCCTTCAAAAATAGGTGTAACACGATAAAGAACATGGTTGCCTGTGCTGTCTACATAGTCATCAACCTCATTTTCAAAAGAAAGCTGTCCTTCGCAGTTCATATATCTTGTTCCTGTTATAAGATTTTTCTCATTGGCATTTTCTCCTGTAAGCTGATATCCAATAAGATGGCAGCGGTTATATAGATAATTTCCATCAACAAGCCCGTTATATTTGACTGTGTGCCATCCGGATGGTTTTACTTTGCCAATATATCCTCTTTCTTCTGTGGGTTGAAGTTCTTTGCATACATTTGCATATGCCACACCACATCTGCCAAGAGAATCAAGATGGCTGTATATTTCAAACGCATCTGTTCTTTTTTTGTCTTTTGTGCTGAAAAATGGAACATTATTATTTATTTCAGC
>CAZFFA010000206.1:975-4926 GCA_964517955.1 uncultured Jutongia sp.
GAACCTGAAAATTCAGGTATATTTGATAGAGAATATGATCCGGAATTAGATTTATTAAATAGATTTTTGTTTTTAGAATTTGAACTGTTTCCGGTATTGCCTGAATTTATGATGTCAGCAGTTTTTTGGATATTGTTTGTTACATCATTTGCACTACAGCCACTAAGTATGATAGATATAGATAATAATAGGGCTAATAATCTACGTTTCATTGTATTCTCCTTTTAATTTACTATTGTACTCTTTTCATATATACATTAAATATGTATTTTTATTCATAAAAATGCCCATGCAAGGAGGTTTGATCGTATATACCCTGCATGGGTCATAATATTATATTTTTAGTTAAACATAATAGATATTTAATATGTTTTACTTACTGTTTCTTCAATATAATATACTTTTTCTGTTTTTTGAGTTTTTTGACAATATTCTTATATGAATTATATTTTGATTTTGGAACAGTTACAGTTGTCTTTTTAGTTATCTGTGATAACAGTGTTGTTTTAACATTGTTTTGATTGACAACTGTAGATTTTATATTTATCTGTTTTAAAGCTTTACAGCCCTTAAATGCATTCTTTCCAATTGATTTGATATTCTTTCCTATCACCACTTTAGTCATTTTGGTGCAATTTTTAAATGCATTTGCTTTGATAGATGTAACCTTGTATTTTGTGCCATCTATTTGTACGTAATCCGGTATAGTTATTGTTTTCTTTGATTTGTCTGAATTTGTTATACTTATTGCCGTCTTAGAAGTTATTGTATAATCAATTCCGTTTTTGGTTATTGAATTGTCTTTGTTGTCTCCGGGGTCAGGTGTTGCAGTTGGAGCAGCAGAAGGTGTTATTTCAGGAACCGGTGTTGCAGTAACATCTGGTGTATCCGGAGTTTCTGATGGTTCTACCGTTGTGTCCGGAGTTTCTGACGGCTTTACTGTTGTGTCTGGGGTATCTGATGGTTTAACGGTAGGTGTTGGTTTTGCAGTAGGCTTTGGTGTTACTGTAGGCGATGGAGAAACTGTCGGTGTAACACCGGAACCGGATACAGATACATTGACAGTCGACGGTACACCAAGTATAGTGACAGTTAATGTTGTTTCTCCTTCTGATATGCCGGTTATCTTTCCGTTTGAATATACAGCAATATTTGGATCATTGGAAGATATAACAGGCTTTTCATTTATTGGAAATGTATTTTTACGATAATTATTAAAGTAATCTTTGTAACCCAGCATTACATATATATTGGATGCATCGTATGATTCACCACAATCCAATGATATATTTTCATCAATATTGTAAACTAAGCAATCGCTTATATAGTTTGGGTTAATACTTATAGTACATTCTTGTTTCTGATCGTTTGCTTTTGTATCTGCTTTTTTTGGTGTGTTGCCTGAAAATTCCTCAACCCAGTAATCACAGCCATTGAATTTTACATGACCGATTCCTACAGCTTTAAAAGACTTATTTAACATATTTCTTCTATGTCCCTGACCGGAATAATTTTCATTATCTTCTCTCCAGCCTGAATTTACCTGTGAAGCACTTGGATATCCGGCTGCAATGTTTTCACCACATGTCATATAGGAATAATTATTCTCAGTATATGCTGTAAAGCATCCTGAACCATTTGGTCTTGTATGACTATATGAAACTGCAATTTCTGCTGCGCGCAGCATAGCAACCTTTTCAAGTTCATAATCATACGTTAATTTCTGAAGATTTGCACATTTTGTTTTTGTGGAATTATCAGGGTTCCAGTACCAGGCATCAGCACCTGTTCTTAGTTCATTAATCATATCCAGTATTGTTCTTGCCTCTGTCTGACCATACTGAACAGTTATGTTGATAGTGTCTCTGGCAGCGGCTTTAGCTGTACTATTTGGACAGTACTGCATCAATAAGGTTAGTGATAATAAAACTGATACAATTTTTTTGAGTTTTTTCTTCATACGTTGTACCTCCATTTTTATGTAATGTATTGTCAGAAACTTTTTTATATATAAAACTATAACAGTATTTAATTATTGAGACTATTTAGCAATTGTATTCTTTCATTGACAAAGCCGGTATAATCATCAATTTCAGGAATTTTCTGTAAAGTATACTCTAACTTTTTAATCGATTCTTTTGCAGACTCAATTAATGTCTTTTTTCTGCCTAATAACATTTCTGGAAGGCAGGTATAATCAGTTGGAGCTTCAAAAGCATGATTGAAGTCAAAAATAGGGGCAAATGCAATTATTTTACATTGAGAATCAAATAAATAACCCCAGTTATCCTGATGACGGTCAGAATTGCCGATTAAATAATCCGCAAGAAGCATTTCAAAATATTCTCTGCAGTCAATATTTAACTCCCAATTTGAATTTAAGTCACCAGCTGTTATATAACCGATATCTTCACTGGTAAAACATTCGCAGGCAGAAACTTTTGTTCCATTATATTCAGTTAAACAATATTTCAATACATTTAGTCCTAATTCTCTTAAAATCTGACTTGCCCGTACTTCCTTTTCAACTGAATTATCTTTATTTCCTTTATAAAGAATAAAGGTATTCCCTTTTCGATACCATGCTTTTGGCATAATACCATCTGTTGAGAGATCTGTAGTTATCAATTGAGTATTGGTTAGAGTAAGAGGCTTACCATTCAGTGCAATATCTACAATGGCATTAGACAGGTGATTTTTGAATAAATTCACGTCATCCCAGGAACTTTTATCCTGCACATTTTTTACCCAAAAGAAGTCACGTAAACTAAGACATTTATATTGAAGTGCAATAGTGGCACGTTCGCTGTCAGTGACAGCCTGTTTAAGACCGCAGGAATTTAGTATGATTTTTGCATACTCCCTATCTAATGATAAAATTCTTTTTGCACACCACCAGTCAAAAACCTGCCTATTGTTAAATACGTCTGCGTCTGTTCCATATTCTAAATACAGGTCAAGTGGCATTAAATTTTCCTGCAAAATATTTGCTTCCCCTGTTTTTCTATCGAACATACATACTTTTGTATCTTTATTCATTAAATAGTAGCTTTTTAATTCATTTGTTTTTTTGCGTATATTTTTGGTTGATTCTAAATCAAAAGCAGTTATGTTATTCATGCTTCACCTTTCAAATATTACATTATAAATTATGTTTGTTTGATAGTTTATGTGTATTTTATCATATATCATTCTTTTTTACATCTAAATTGTGATAAATAGTGAAATTTATTTTAGAAATATATTGTTTATACAATGCTCATTGAAAAAATATATAAGATAATGATTATTCACATTTTATATAAAAACATAGGACTAAAAATTGAATGAGATAAAATCTCATAAAGTAATGATAAATTACATTATCTTATTTTTTTTGACATTTTTTTGAGAAAAGGTATAGACTTAAAACCGTTTTTGTGAGAAAATACACTGTAGGACTGCGGACATATTCTGCAGATTAAAAGCACTATTGAAAGGAGCATAAACATGATTTATTCACAGGAAGTAGAAAACATGTGCCCAGTTGCTCAGGGTGTGCATCACGGTGCTGCACCTATTCCAGAGGAAGCAAAATGGGTTCAGGCAAAAGAAGTAAAGGATATTTCTGGTTTTACACATGGTGTAGGCTGGTGTGCACCACAGCAGGGTGCCTGCAAGCTTAGCCTTAACGTTAAGGAAGGTATCATTCAGGAAGCATTAGTAGAGACAATCGGATGTTCAGGTATGACACATTCAGCAGCTATGGCATCTGAGATTCTTCCAGGATTAACTGTTATGGAAGCATTAAACACAGACTTAGTTTGTGATGCTATCAACACAGCTATGAGAGAATTATTCCTTCAGATCGTATATGGTCGTTCTCAGTCAGCATTCTCTGAGGATGGTCTTCCAGTTGGTGCTGGTCTTGAGGATCTCGGTAAGGGACTTCGTTCTCAGGTTGGTACTATG
>CAZFFA010000207.1:0-4903 GCA_964517955.1 uncultured Jutongia sp.
GAAAACGCCACAGAAAATACGATAAAATCGTTAAATTCTGTGGCGTTTTATTTTTTGATAAATCTGCAACCAGGCTATATCAGCTTGATATAAGACAGCGAAATTGATACGAACTTTACAATGTAACAGTTCATCTTAACAAAATGATTATATCAGGCCTGATTTTATAAATGCCCTTGCAACAGCCATATCTTCGGGGTATGTCAGTTTAATATTGTATCTCTCTCCCTTAACTATAGCCACATCCTGCCCCTTAAGCAAAAGTATCTTTGAAGCATCTGTTAGAATCTCCTTTTCCTCTTCATCAAGTGACTGATACATCTCCTTAAGTTTATGTGCATAAAACGTCTGCGGTGTCTGACATTGATACATAAAACTTCTATCTGGAATTTCAGTTATAAAACAATCTTTATCCGCCACAAGAATTGTATCAGTTGCACCTATTGCAGTTGTAGCTGCACCATGTTTAACTGTATACTCTACATTTTCCCTTAATATACGTTCATTTACAAATGGTCTTGCCGCATCATGGGTAACGATCACGGTATCTTCATTCTCCCCATATTCTTTTTCAATATAATCTATCCCATTCATTATAGTTTCGTTACGTGTTGTACCTCCGGAAAGAACTACAATGTCTTTATATTTATCTCCGTCAAGATTTTCTTTAATAAGCTTATCTGTATACTCCATCCAGTTTTCAGGACATAACACAATAATTTTCTTAAATTCCTTATACAAAAAAAACTTTTCTATAGTATGTATAATAACAGGCCTGCCATCTAACATAAGATACTGCTTTGGCTTATTCTTAGAACCCATGCGGCTTCCTATTCCGCCTGCAAGAATCAGTGCAAATACCATAACTTATTCCTCTCTTTATAATATATGGATTAGGGCGTTAAAAGGTATTTTGTTTCCAACTGATGCCACGGATTGCTCCATTGCTACGCAATTTTTGCAATCCTCCAAACACCTCTAATCATGTATAATAATATATCATAGGAATAATAAAGTCTATCTCAACTTATTCATGAAATACCGCACAAGCCCTGCTTATTTTTCCTATTGAAATAGTATGAATATTAGGGTATACTAATATTATGATGTTTGGGTCAAAAGGTATTTTGCCCCAAATTGATGCCACGGATTGTATTAAAATTTGTAAACAGAAATGAGGATTTATATGAAAATTTCAACAAAGGGAAGATATGCTCTTAGACTTATGCTCGATATAGCACTTCATTCTTCTGAAAAACCTGTCAGTATAAAAGAAGCAGCTAAACGTCAGGGTATATCCGATAAATATCTTGAACAGATTATCTCTACACTTAACAATGCCGGTTTTGTACGAAGCATACGTGGTCCACAGGGAGGATACCTGCTTAAAAGAAGACCGGAGGAATATACTGTAGGTATGATACTCCGATTGACTGAAGGATCTCTTGCACCTGTTGCATGTGTAGAGGAAGACATGCCGGAATGTGAACGTATGACAAGCTGTCCTACTGTAGTTATATGGAAACGTCTTAACAAGGCAATAAATGATGTTGTAGACAATATTACACTTGCAGATCTTATCGAATGGCACTATAATAATCCAGAAAATTATGTTATATAATTAATATTTATATAAGAAATGAGGGTTATTATGAAAAAGTACAAGGCAGTAATATTTGATCTTGACGGAACTTTATTGTATACGCTTGAGGATCTGACTGATGCAGACAATTATGTTATGAGAAAGTTCGGATATCCTGAACATACCATAGATGAGGTGCGCTCATTTGTTGGCAATGGAATAAAACTCCTTATAGAACGTTCTATTCCGGATGGTAATAAAAATCCTGATTTTGAAGCAGCTTTTTCCGAATTTAAATCATACTACACCAACCATTGTCAGATTAAGACAAGACCGTATGATGGCATTATGGAGCTTCTCTCAAAGCTGCATGAACTCGGGTATAAGCTGGCTATAGTATCCAATAAAAATCAGGCAGCAGTTACTGAACTGAACGATATATATTTTAAAGACTTTATCTCTACTGCAATTGGTGAGATGGAGGGTGTTCGCAAAAAGCCCGCACCTGATACTGTGTTAAAGGCACTTTCTGAACTTGGAGTCACAGCCGATGATGCTGTATATGTAGGAGATTCCGATGTCGATAGAGAAACCGCTAAAAATTCAGACATGGATTGTGTATCCGTTACATGGGGATTCAGGGACAGAGAACTTCTGGAATCACTTAATCCTTATGCCATCATTGATACTCCAAAAGACCTTCTCAAATATATATAAGGAAAAAACTATGAAGCATTATTTTTATATCCATGCTTCATAGTTTTTTTATTATGCATTATTTTCTAAAAATTCTATGTATTTCTTTTCATTAAGTGGTCTTGAAAAATAATATCCCTGTAAATAATGAACTCCCAGCTCTGTAAGCATATTTACCATCTCTTTTGTCTCAACACCCTCAGCAACTATCTTAAGATTTAAGTCATTTATAAGTTCTATAACCTTTATAAGAACAGCCTTTGATTTATCAACAAATTCCTGAGTAAGCCTTTCTTCCTCATTCTCTTTGATAAGTCTGCGCTGTACAGGATAACAGTACCATATAAGACTTTTATCAATCTTTATAAGTTCATACGGCGTATCTGCCATCTGCGCAAGGTTAGAATAACCTGTTCCAAAATCATCCATAGAAAATGTTGTACCCATACTTTTAAGACGCATCATATTTCTATTGAGCAGATCCCCGGACTCTACTGCCGCCGTTTCTGTTATCTCAAGGTTTAGAAAATCACATGGCAGATTATATTCTTCAACAATTCTGTTGATCTGATCCGGCATTCCCTGGTCGATGCATTGTATTCCTGACAGATTGACTTCAAGGTATTTTACACCTCTTTCAATCAACTTTGCTTCCCTGGCAAACCTGCATACTTTAGAAAGAACAATTTCGCCTATCTGCATTATCATTCCTTCTTTTTCAGCAATCGGTATAAAATATTCCGGTGACACAAACCCTATCGTTTCTGTATCTTTAAGTCGTATAAGTGCCTCTGCCGAATGAAATTCATCATATTCAGTTGAATATATCGGCTGATACAGCATCTCAAAGCCATCATTGTTTATAGCATACTCCAGCATCTGGACTATCTTTGAATACTTCCTCTTCTCTTTTAAGAACTCCCTGTCTGCCATATAGAAATTCTTGTCCCTGTTGGCAGACTTTTTCATGAAATCAAGTATGTCCTCAAGTTCTGTAATATCGTCTGCATCTTCAGGACATCTTACAAGCTCGATAAAACCCGTAACATGAATAATATTTTCATTGACAACATAATCATAATCTATCATATTAAGACAAAGATCTATATCTTCATATGACGTAATATTGCCTTTAAGAAGAATCCCCAGAGTTTCCTCTTCAACAGAATAAACCTGTGTTCCAAAATGATTTCCAATTATATTGGCAATATTGGTAATTATCTCCTGACATACATCATGACCATATCTTCCATGCACAATGTTAAATTCATGAAACCCTATATTGCATACACAAAAACTTTCAGACTCTGCAAACAATTTTTTCAGCATCCTTCTGTATGCCATATTATTAAAACAACCATTGTCATTGTTTATATAGAGCTTTGGGTCCTCAAAATTAAGATAATTGGCAAGCATCATCAACGCCATTCCTGTACCCGTAAGTAAAATTCTTGGAACATAAAGCTGAACGATCACAAAACCTGCCCATGTAATTATACCAATAGCTATATTGTGAAAATATTCACGTTTTAGTTTTTTTCTGTACATCAGCACATCCACTGCTGCCATAACAAGATATAGACCAACAACCATAAATGCAAGCCGGTTCATCGCTCCAAATGAATATACACCATCATAACCCTTATAAAAATGCACCGGCATCGCAGGAAGAACAAGCATTGACACAACCAATGGCAAAGTCCGCACTATATTTCTCGATTTCTTACAATACTGTGCCTGACCACACAAAGACAATATGTGCATATAAATTGCATACATTGAGATAATAAGAGTCTCTAAGTAGAAAAGCTGCAATGTCCTATTGACATTGTATGGAATCCTGTCTTTGTAAAACAGTCCATAAACCGCAACAATATCGAAAACAATATTAGCACTTACAATTCCAAGACATGCTGTAAAATATCTCCCCCTCTGAAATACTATTTTTTTATTTTTAATGTATGAATACCATATAAATACCAGCAGCAATATATTTATCACCCTGATCTGCATATTTAGTATGTACATTGAATCAAAAAATTCAGATATCCCCATTATTTTTCCTCCGTTTGTTTTCTATGTACTCCCGGATATCAAAACTCCAAAAACACATTTACATCTCCCTGCTGATTATCTGTTCAATCATTTGGGATACATTGTTTACATCTTCTTCAAACTCCCTCGCCGACATTCTTCTTGCCCCTTGTCCTATTACAATAAGCTGCTCAAGCCCATCGGAAGTTGCTACTGTTACATTGTGCTTTCTTCCAAGTTCATGAGTAACCTTTTCAATGTACATATCCGCGGGTTCCGCCTCTTTTGTATAAACTATGTGGATGTTTTCAAAGTCTTCAACCTCGCGTACGTTACCCTTTACCTTATAAGCGTCAAAAACGAGAATAACCTCGCATTTCTTATATCCCTGATAGTTACAAAGAATATTTATAAGCGCGTTTCTCGCGCCGTCAATACTGCTGTCTGCAAGCTCTCTGAGGCTGTCCCACGAATAGATAACGTTATACCCGTCAACAAGGAGAAACTCAGTTCCGTCATAGTTTACGCTTTTTCGTTTATAGTTTTCACGTTTAACCTTATCGGAATAAACAGTCTGCGGCTGCGAAAAGC
>CAZFFA010000208.1:0-4838 GCA_964517955.1 uncultured Jutongia sp.
TATTGTCCATATTGTAGCCAATAGTATATATACCCTTCTTCACTGCTTCATCTAAAGCATCCAGAATATCTACATGATGTGTCATAACATCAATATTATGATCATCTGCAAGTTTATCCACCGCTATTTTTGCAGCCTTTCCATCTGTCCAGTTATTTGTCCATTCAACATGCACGACAGCAGATGGATTTACACTCTGAACACCAAGTGTAAATGCGTTGATCCCACGCACCACTTCATCAATTGGCATTGCCGCAACATATCCTATGCTGTTATTTTTTGTCTGTAAGCCTGCAACTATTCCGGAAAGATATCTTATCTGATACATTCTTCCAAAATAAGACGCGAAGTTATCACCTACATCAGCACCTGTGGCATGGTAAAAATATACATCAGGATTTTTGTCTGCTATCTTCTTTTCATATTCTCCATAACCATATGAATTGCAAAATATTATATTGCACTTTTTCTTTTCAACAAGTTCATTGATACTTTTTTCACAAGACTCATCAAGTGGCACATTCTCTTTGCAATAAACCTTTACATTCATTTTCTTTTCAAGTTCCTTTATTCCTTCATAATGCGCCTGACTGTAACCCCTGTCATCCTTTGAACCATTAAGTATCAGACCAATTTTTGTTGTATTTTCTTCACCACTTTTCTCATCGTTGACAAAAATAAGAACTCCAAAAATGATTGCGAAAATAATGATTCCACTAATAATGATTCTTTTCATAATCTTCATCTCCCTTTGTAAAAGTTTAGTTAAGTATATCAAATAGTATATCTAATATTCAATATCAATTATCTCACATATTTTAATGTTTCTCCCATCTTTCATTTTTATAATCCGGTTATACCGGTCTATTTTATCTATCCTTCCATCAATTGTAATATATTTTCCCCCACTTTTTGTATCATCAGGCACAAAATAAGTTAATTTTATATCAAAATCTGTATTTTTCTTCTTTATTATATAATCAAGTTTTCTGTCAAGGAGCTCCATCATATTTTCGTCAAGTTCTTTTTTCTGATATGTTATCCTTGATTTCTCCCGTATCGCCTCATCATGACCTGTAAGGGCTGCAAAAGGGGCAAACTGGGCAGCTCTGTCATGAGCAGACATTTGCTTATGTGTCTGTGATACATGATGTTCCATATCGATTATATCATCATATCTTCTATCATTATTGTTCATATCTTCCTCATTCTTTAGCAATTCACTTTTTTGTTTTTATTCTAAATTCTACTACGCCTTATGTCCGCCAATCTGCTCATTTCTCTGTATACCGGTTGCACCATCTTCAAGACTTGTCCCCTTAAGTATTGCATTTTTTCCAAACTTCTTTTTTATATCTATCATTGCAAGCTGCAGATTCTTTTCCTTTTGCAGTTTCAATTTATCTTTTTCCCTTTCTTTTTCAAGCCGATCATAATCAGTAAAAAGATCAAGCTGCTCATATTTGTTATCATCAGGCACATCCTTCTCATACAGCAGACGTGCCGCAACAACATTTATTCTCCTTATAAGAAGATTTTTATCAACTATCCTGTTGTATAATTCAACAACAGATTCCATTATCATACTTATAGATGATGTATAACATACCGTATTTGTCGTACCATGGGCATGTTTTGGTATCTTTCTTCCATATTGATCTGTCGTTACCTGACCTTTATATGCTTTTTTAATGTCCTTATTCATCAGATTTTCTATATCATATCCTATTGTAATAACTATCTGATTCGTTACGAGATTTTTTTCTACCAGGTCAAGAACAAGATTTTCCGTCATCTCACGCAGTACAATAAGTGCTTTTTCAAAATTATAAGGGCACTGTAATACCTGACCCTGACTCATACTGGCTGTTTCAGGTTTATAAGCCTTAATATCTGCTATTGTGCATGGCTCCCATCCCCATGCATGATCAATAAGAAGTTCAGCATTTACTCCAAACAGTCTGTATAACAGTTCTTCATTGTAATAATCGTCTTCACCACCTATAGAACATCTTGCTATATCTCCCATAGTATAAATGCCATTGGCTTCAAGTTTTTTCGCATACCCCCTTCCAACTCTCCAAAAGTCAGTAATCGGTCTATGGTCCCATAAAAGTCTTCTATAGCTTTTTTCATTAAGCTGTGCAATCCTTACTCCATACTTATCTGCCGGAACATGCTTTGCAACTATATCCATGGCTATCTTACATAGATAAAGATTCGAGCCTATGCCTGCTGTTGCAGTTATTCCTGTCTCATATAATACACTTTTGATTATCTTTTCTGCAAGTTTCTGTGCTGTCATATCATATGTTTTTAAATAATCTGTAACATCCATAAATACCTCATCTATTGAATAAACATGAATATCCTCCGGTGATACATATTTTAAATATATATCATAAATTCTTGTACTATATTCCATATAAAGAGACATTCTTGGAACAGCAGCAATATATGAAACTTCAAGTTCATGCGATTTTCTCAGTTCATCCACATCATATGACGAGCCTGTAAACCTTTTTCCATTGTTGTACCTGCGTCTTTTTGCATTGACCTCTTTTACCTTCTGGACAACCTCAAACAGCCTTGCCCTCCCCGGGATTCCATATGATTTCAATGAGGGTGAAACAGCAAGGCATATTGTCTTTTCTGTCCTGCTTACATCTGCAACCACAAGGTTTGTTTTAAGCGGATCAAGCTGCCTTTCGACACATTCAACCGATGCATAAAATGACTTTAGATCTATTGCAATATAAGTTCGCCTTTTTATATCTTCCATCACAACACTCCTTTATAATATCAGGATTTGTTTAGTTTTCTAAAGCAGATATACTATGCCATTAATTATATATTACCCCATACATCCATGCAACTATCCTTTCCAAATCTTTATTATTATGATAAAATATTATTACTGTCGCTCGTCTGACTCTTTTTGCCGGGCTATGCACCAGCAAAGAGACCTGGAAGTTGACAGTAAGTAAAACAATAAAAGATAAAAGGAGACAATTATGGGCGGTTTTTTTGGAGTTGTATCAAAAGAAGATTGTGTATTTGATTTATTTTTCGGAACAGATTATCACTCACATCTTGGAACAAGGCGTGGTGGTATGGCAGTTTATGGTGAAGATGGCTTTAACAGATCTATTCACAACATAGAAAATTCACCTTTCCGTACTAAATTTGACAAAGATGTTCAGGAAATGCATGGAAATCTTGGTATCGGCTGTATATCTGACTATGAACCACAGCCACTTATCGTTCGCTCTCACCACGGTACATATGCTATAACTACTGTTAGTATGATCAACAACCGTGATGAAATTATTGACGAGATTTTTTCCAAAGGCAATTCACATTTCCTTGAAATGAGTGGCGGCGATATAAATTCTACTGAATTAGTTGCATCTATGATTAATCAGAAAGAAAACCTTATAGATGGTATCAATTATGCTTTGGAACGTATCGATGGTTCTCTCACCATGCTTATACTCACACCTAAGGGAATATATGCTGCCAGAGATAAACACGGCCGTACACCTATAGCAATCGGGCACAAAGAAGGCTCATACTGTATGACCTTCGAGTCATTTGCATATCGCAATCTCGGATATGAAGATTACAAAGAACTTGGACCTGGCGAAATAGATGTTATCACAACCGATGGAGTTCACACTCTCGCAGCTCCGGGCAAAGATATGAAAATCTGTACATTCCTCTGGGTTTACTATGGTTATCCATCAAGTTCATATGAGGGTGTAAGCGTTGAACAGATGCGTTACAGATGCGGTGCCTGTTTAGCTAAACGTGACAATGCCAAACCTGATATAGTTGCCGGTGTTCCCGATTCCGGTACAGCACATGCTGTCGGATATTCAAATGCTTCAGGAATTCCATTTTCACGTCCATTTATCAAATATACACCTACATGGCCACGCTCATTTATGCCAACCATCCAGAGTAAGCGTAATCTTATAGCCAAAATGAAGCTTATCGCCGTTCAGGAGCTTATAAAAGACAAAAAACTCCTTCTTATAGATGATTCTATAGTACGTGGTACACAGCTTAGAGAAACAACAGAATTTCTCTATCAGAGTGGTGCAAAGGAAGTTCATATACGACCTGCATGTCCTCCTCTCCTTTTTGGATGTAAATATCTTAATTTCTCATGTTCATCATCTGAAATGGATCTTATAACAAGACGTGTTATTGCAAGACTTGAAGGCACAGAAGATGTTTCAATGGAAACTTTACAGGAATATGCTGATCCTGAATCAGAAAAATACGAACAGATGATTGAAGAAATACGTAAAGAGCTTAACTTCACATCTCTTCGTTATAACCGCCTTGATGATATGCTCGAATCAGTTGGAATCCCTGTAGAAAATCTGTGTACATACTGCTGGGATGGCAAAGAATAATGTAAAGCCTGCCATAAACCGTCAGTCACTGCTTTGCAGCTTATGATTTATTTCTGACAGTTACATGGTTCATCCATAAAAAAAACAGTTAGTAATATAATAATTAAACTTATCTTTTACTAACTGTTTTTATATTTGAATTATTAATTATGTACAAATGTATTACAATTCAATTTTTCCATTCTCATCATCATTTATAACACAATATGCCGCATTATCTTCAGGTTTGATATATACATTTAATTTTCTGATATCGTCTATATTCTTACCTTCTTCTTTATACTTATCCTTTACCTGCTGAACAACATCTTTAGCTCTTATCTGGCTTGCATCATACTCTACATATACCTCTGTTTCCATAGAAGGCTTCTGCTGCTCTACAGTAGAAGATACTACAGGTGTAACTACAGTTGT
>CAZFFA010000209.1:0-4821 GCA_964517955.1 uncultured Jutongia sp.
ATAAGCTGGGCAGCATTGCTTACCATGAAATACTGCTGATATATACGAAGAAGCTGACCCTGATAATCACTGTCATCAGGATAAAGGAACAATGTAAGGTTCTTTCTTATGTCTTCTTTATTGAAGTTAATGCTGTCATCTTCTACGATTGATTCGTCTATTGTGTCAAGGTCAAAAAGCTTAAGTGTATTGCACTTATTGCCATAACCTGTAACATCTATCTCATACATAACTGACTGTACCTTAATACCGCCAAATATAACAAGATAGCTTACATCTGTACGACGAAGCCAGCTCTGCTCTGTAATCCATGGATTCTTTTCTTCCTTCTGAAGATTGTCTCTAAATTCCTGCTTGAAAAGACCAAGATGATAATTAAGACCAACTCCATCTCCGGGAAGTCCAAGTGTGGCTATAGAATCAAGGAAACATGCTGCAAGTCTTCCAAGACCACCATTACCAAGTGATGGCTCATTCTCTATTTCTTCTATGTCTCCTATATTTTTTCCATGACGCTTAAGAGCCTCTGCAACCTGGTCATAGATTCCAAGATTTATAAGGTTATTTGATAAAAGTTTTCCGATAAGAAACTCTGCTGATATATAGTAAAGCTTCTTCTTTCCTTCAATTCTGCCTTTCTGCTGCATAATGTCCTTTGTTAAATTTAAAAGGCCATAGTAAATCTCTTCATTGCTGCCCTTTGAAGCAATATTTTCAATTTCATTTTCGTACATAGCATACCTCATTTCTATTCATATACTCTACAGTTACATACTCCCTCATATCCCCTTATCATAAATACATCCTGTGATGCATTATAACCTGTTTGTATATTTTTTATATAGTTATAATCTCATTTCCCGTAGTCTTTATCCTGACCCTTCCATCAGATACGTTAAACCATACGCTTCTTCCGACTTTTCCTCCGGTTGCTTCTGAAACTATTGGTATTCCAAAATAATTCAGACACTTTCTCGCTGCAATAATATTGGTAGTTCCGATATCTGCCTTTGAACCTGTAACAGCAAAGTCAAACATCTTTGCCCCGCCAATTATCTTGGCTTTCATACGTCTTATATCAGTTCCCATGGCGCATAATTTTTTATACATATATGGAATACCTGTATTGACATATTTTTCTATGCAGCTATCTGCACCACCTGCATTGGCATCAGGCAGCATAGCATGGAGCATCCCTCCAGCTTGTATAACTTCATCATATATACATATACCGACACAAGAACCCAGAGCATATGTAACAAGCTCTACATTTCCTTTTGCAAGCTTAACATCTGATATTCCAACAACTATTTCCTGCATCGGCACCACCTCCTGACAACTCAAAAACATAATACTACATTTCAATCATGATTTCAAATATATGAATGATGCAAGGGTCAAAAGCAGATAGCAACTTGGCAATCTACCTTTTTGCAATAAACACAAAAGCCGGAAGCATTCCATACGGATGCTTACCGGCTCATAACTTAGCATAGCATTTACAATCAAAGTTTTATCGAATAATCTGAATTATGTAGCCCTTGAAACAGGCTTTTTAAGTAGCAGAAATTATTTTAACAACTCCTGCTACTGCAATGCCCCAGCATTGTATTTTATATTGCATGAAGATTTTTAAGTGATATATCCATTATAGGTGCTGAATGTGTGAGTGCTCCGCTTGATACATAATCAACTCCGACATCTATCATCTTCTGAATATTTTCCTTTGTAACATTTCCCGAACATTCTGTAAGAGCACGTCCATCGATTATCTTTATGGCTTCTCTCATCTGCTCAGGTGACATATTGTCAAGCATGATGATATCTGCTCCGGCATCTGCTGCTTCACGTACCATGTCAAGATTTTCTACTTCAACTTCTATCTTATGAACAAATGAAGCATATTCCTTTGCCATCTTAACAGCCTTTGTAATACTTCCGGCAGCACCGATATGATTATCTTTGAGCATAACACCATCAGATAGGTTGTAACGGTGATTTTTTCCACCACCTACTTTAACAGCGTATTTTTCAAATATTCTCATATTCGGAGTAGTCTTACGTGTATCGAGAAGCGTTGTTTTGCTTCCTTCAAGCATCTTTGCAACAGAATTTGTATATGTAGCAATACCGCTCATGCGCTGAAGATAATTAAGTGCTGTTCTCTCTCCTGAAAGAAGTGCTCTTATATCACCTGTGACAACAGCCATAAGTTCTCCACTTGTAACCTTATCTCCGTCTTTCACACGCATATCAAATTCTACCGTATCATCAAGCAGTTCAAATACTCGGCAGAATACACCAAGTCCTGCAATTATACCATCCTGTTTACAGATAAGCTCAACCTGTCCTTTCTGATATTCCGGCATAACACAGTTAGTAGATATGTCTTCACTTGTAATATCCTCTTCAAGTGCCATCATAATATATCTGTCTGCATTTATTTTATATGTAATTGGCTCATTCATGTCTTTTCTTCTCCTTCTCTATCTCATCAAGAATTAACTTTTTGTATTCTTCGCTTAATCTGTCAGAATCCTTATAATCATCCATGCAGATAAGCTTCTCTACTTCTTCCAGTGTTTTGTACTCCTCTGTATCCTTATCCATACTCTGGCATATCTCATCTGCTGCCCTTTCTGCAAATACCATCGACTCAAGAAGCGAATTGCTTGCAAGTCTGTTGCGTCCATGAACGCCATTGCATGATGTCTCACCAACTGCATACAGATTGTCCATTGATGTCCTGCTTGAAAGGTTTACCTTTATTCCTCCCATGAAATAATGCTGCGCCGGAACAACCGGTATACATTCTTTTGTAGGATCATATCCTTCTTCAAGACACTGTTTAAGGATATTGGGGAAATGACTGCGTATCTCTTTCTCGGGTATATTTTCCATAGAAAGCCATACAAATGGTGTACCATCCTTCTTCATCTGCTCTTTGATCGCAGCAGTTACAACATCTCTTGGTAAAAGTTCGTTGCAGAAACGTTTCTTATTCTTGTCAAGAAGAATTGCACCTTCTCCTCTTACTGATTCAGATATAAGGAAACGTCTTCCCGGCTTCTCAGAATAAAGCGTTGTAGGATGAATCTGTATATAATCTATGTGCTCCATCTCTACACCATGCTTCATTGCAATTGCAAGAGCATCACCTGTAATATGTCTGAAATTGGTTGAATGTTTGTAAAGACCACCAAGACCGCCTGATGCAAATACTGTATATTTAGCTTTTACAGTTACCAGCTCTCCATCTGCTGTCTTAACAACTATTCCATAACATCTATTGTCCTCACATGCTATATCAAGCATCGTTGTATGTGTCAGTATTGTAACATTGTCCTGCTTCTGAACATTCTCAAGCAAAGTGCTTGTAATCTCTTTTCCTGTTATATCTTCATGAAAAAGAATCCTTGGTCTGCCATGACCACCCTCTCTTGTGAATGCAAGCTCATCGCCATCGTGTTCAAATTCAACGCCGTAATCTATAAGTTCACTTGCGATTTTTTTTGAAGAACGGATCATAACTTCAACCGATTCTTTATTGTTTTCATAATGACCGGCTTTCATAGTATCTTCAAAATAGCCATCATAATCATCTTCATCCCTAAGCATACACATTCCGCCCTGTGCCAGAAATGAATCGCTCTGATCTACCTCGTCTTTTGTAACCATAAGTATATTTGTTGTCTTCGGAAAATGTAATGCACAGAACAATCCTGCCGCCCCTGTTCCTATAATAACAACATCTGTCTCTCTTATCATAAAAATCACCTGACATCATTCTTCGCTGATGTCCATAACAGCCACTCTGTTATCCTTTCTTTGTCCTTAATATATAACATATTAACGCCTTAACGTTATAGTTATAATACTTTACACACTATAGCGTATCGAGTATAGCATATACGCTATTTTATGACAAGTTTTTAGTTTGCTTTTATACATATATTACTGTATAATATTATCAGTTACTAATTTAAGTGTCAAAAGGGTGCTTTGCACCAGTCACACACAATATATAGTATTGCGAGTAAGTTCGCAAATACATATATTTGTGGTGACTAAGCCCCTTCGGGGCTTTTGACACCTTAATCTTGTATATATATAAATATTCTTATACATGTAGAAGGAATGGAGGTTCTTATGAACATAAGAGATTTTATGGATTTAGACAAATTACAGTCACTGCAAAATGATTTCACTGCTGCAACAGGATTGGCTGCTGTAATAGTTGACAAAGACGGCAGTTATCTTACAAGAGAATCCGGTTTTACAGATTTTTACAAAAAATATGAAGATGAGATCAAAAAAACAAATGATACCGGACTATTAACATTTTCTGTTGATATTATTATTGAGAATGAAAAAGTATGCTCTATCGAAGGAGGACAGGCTCTTGCATCAATACATAACGATGACCAGTTAAAAGCCAAAGCTGAAGCTTTGAATGTCAATGTAGATTCTTACATGAATGCTATACACAAGCTTCCTGTCCGTAGTGAAGCCCAGGTTGAATCTGCCGCAAGATTATTGGAAACTGCTGTCACAAAACTTCTTACATTTGAATATGCACAGTCAGGCAATGTTGGTAAGCTTGGTCAGCTTAGTGCAGAAATCACTCATGCCAATGATACAATTCAAAAGATCAATACATATACACACTCACTTAAATCTATTGCCAATAAGCAGAAAATGCTTTCTTTAAATGCTTCTATTGAAGCTGCTAGAAGTGGTGAAGCAGGCGTAGGTTTTACAGTTGTTGCTAAAAGCATGGGTGATCTTTCTTCCCAGTCGGCTGCAATCTATCGTGATATT
>CAZFFA010000210.1:0-4813 GCA_964517955.1 uncultured Jutongia sp.
GCTTGTATATTCATGCTTTGGCTTACCAACCTCGGCCACCATCTTATCTATAAATTCGATAATCTGAAGATTTACTTCATGACACTTGTAAATCGCCTCTATCATCTTATCTTCCGGTATCTCATTGGCACCGGCTTCGATCATGATAACTTTTTCTCTTGTCGAAGCAACCGTAAGTCTTAAATCACCAGTTGTCCACTGCTCCTGACTAGGGTTTACAATGTACTCTCCATCAACAAGACCAAGCTGTGTAGTTGCACATGGACCATCAAATGGAATGTCTGATATACTTGTAGCAATTGCTGAGCCAAGCATTGCTACAAGTTCAGGACGGCACTCTGTATCTACAGAAAGTACAAGGTTGTTAAGTGTACAGTCATTACGATAATCCTTAGGGAATAATGGACGCATAGGTCTGTCTATAACTCTTGCTGTAAGAACAGCATTTTCAGATGCCTTACCCTCTCTTTTATTAAATCCTCCCGGTATCTTACCTACAGAATACATCTTCTCTTCAAATTCAACAGAAAGAGGGAAGAAATCTATACCTTCTCTTGGTTTTTCTGATGCAGTAGCTGTACAAAGTACAGTTGTATCACCATAATGCATAAGTGCTGCACCATTTGCCTGCTTTGCAACACGTCCTATATCTACAGTAAGTGTTCTGCCTGCAAGTTACATGGAATATGATTTGTTTGCCATGTATTATCTCCTTTCTGAGTCTGTTTAACTCTCCTGCTATAGGCACACCGCCATACAACAGGACTTTTTATTAAAGTTACAGGCATTATCCGAAACAACTGAAAAATGCACCTTAGTAAAAAATACAATAAGATGAGCTTTTCAGAAGTCTCGGTGACAGCCTGCACATACATGGTCTAGTATATCACTGTTGCGGTGTTTATTCAAGTATCAAAAAAGCAAACTACTGCTCTGAATTTATTACTTCTCCGAGTTTACTTTCATCAATTCATTTATTCTTTTTTGATATTCTTCTGCTTTATCAGCAAATTCAGCTTTAAGTTTATTCTCTATCTTTTGTAGTTCAAGCTGCAATGTAATTTCTGACTTTTCCCTAAGAGACGAAATTTCAATATCTGTTTTTTCTTTTAAAGCATTGATTTCTAAGTCTTTTCTTTCTACTGTATGCTTTAATTCATTAATGATGTTTTGCATTTCATTTTGAAGTTCATTCTTTTCTTTTGTTAGTTTTCCAACAAGATCATATGAAGTCTTATACCTTGATGAAAGTCTGTCCAAATCTTCTCTGCATTTATCGGCTTCATCCTTTGTGTCAAGAAACATTTTTTTGAATGACGCTTCTGAATTTTTAGCCTCCTGCAGTAGTTTTCTGTCCTCTTCCCTATTATTTTCACTTTCTGATAACAGTTTTTGAAGATCGGCGATCTTTTCATTCAAATGCATTATCTGTTCTTTGTAATTTCCGGACTTCTTTTCTAAATCCTCGTTCATCATATTTATTTTATCGCTGTAATCTTTTACAGACGCTTCAGCATCCTGAACACGTTTATGTAAATCAGCTATAAGTGAATCCTTCGTATTTAACTCTTCCACGTATTCTGTTCTTGTAATCGTCCTCATATTTTGAACAGTTTCAAGTGATTGACGATATAACTGGGATACCGCTCTTAAATATCCTTCAAATGTTTCAATATTTGTCTGCTGTTCCGGCAGAGCCTGTTTTCCAGCTTCATATTCATAAGCTTCAATAAGTGCCGCCATTGTTTCCTGCTGGTTGCCACCTATCTGTCTGGATATCTCTCTGAATTTATCCAGTGTTTCATCTGTCAGTCTAAATCCTGCCGGTTTTGTTTTTTCTCCTGTTGCCATATTAAACCTCCATATAAATTTATTTTTATCTTTTGACACCCTAATCTCCTTTGTCAAGAAATTAAAATTTAAAATCAAACATTCCCTAAAAATCAAATATTTTATATTTATAGAATCAAATTATGAACATTATTGTATCACTTACAGGAAAACAATTCAATATTGTTATGTATAACATAACAGTGTATTTTAATGTTAGTGCGTATAATCATAATTATACGCACTATTTTTTACTGGAATTACGGGATTTTTGTGATATAATATAATAAAAAGGCAATGCAAACGCATTGCCCCTAAAAGAATTGCTAAAGCAAAAAAGTATTAATTAGAAAGTATGAATATAGGAGAAAATAAGTATGGCAAATAAATGTACCATAGCACTTACCAAAGAACAATATAAAGAGATAATTACAACTATGAGAACCGGAGGCGCCGGTTTTCGTCCAAACCCACGAATTGCAGCAGCTCTTATATTGGAAGCAAATCTTGGAATACGAATATCTGATATATTGTCGCTGACACCAAAATGTATAATATATGATGGTGGTCGCTGGAGACTTGATATAAATGAAATAAAGACTTCCAAATACAGACCATTTACTGTAGCAGATCAGATACATGATTTTATTGTTGATTACTGTAAAGAATACGATATTGACAGAAATGATAAATTATTTCCATTTAAAGAAAGAAATGTTCAGCAATACCTTGCAAAAGTTGCTGACTATTTAGGATATGAAAATATCGGTACCCATTCATTTCGCAAATTCTTTGGTACCGATATTTATAGAGAAAACGGCAATGATATAGTTTTGGTACAGGAATTATACCAGCACTCCTCTCCTGAAACAACCAGAAAATACATAACAATTATGTCTGAAGAAAAAGAAGAAGCTTTAAGAAAACACGTATATCTGCTGTAGTTAACGCACAATACTTGGCATACTTTCCTTGATAAGCTCTGATAAACTCAATATCATTCACTTATTTTCCATACTTTTTTATATATTCATCTGCTTCTTTTCTTGAGATATTCAATTCTGTTATAAGTTTTAATATTATTTTTTCTGTTTCAACGTTATATTCCATAGATATCTTTATTATCTGCTTCGCTTGACCATTTTGCAATCCTTGTTTCATTCCCTCCGCTTTTCCTTCTGCCCAGTTTTCTTCAAATACGGTACACATATAATCACTCTCCTTATCTGTTAATATATCATAATTCAGCTTACAATTGGCTGCTCCTGCCGCTGTCATGATTACAGATTTATTTACATCATGATCCTCTGTATATTTTATAGCTTTTTCTTTTGTTTTTTTCAATCCTTTGTCTTTATCCAATAGTATTTCAAGCAGATTGAATAAATCCCTGTTATTTATGTTATACAGCTTCAGATTATTTTTTCTTGCTTCTATCAGATGCATCTTATAATTATTGACATATGGCTGCATCTCTTTTGGTATGTTAAGCATACCATGTAATGATATCGCTCCATCCCACTGATTTTCTCCATAATAAATTACTACTGTTATAACAGGAATAAACTTGTCCGTTTTCTTCATTTTCGACATATATTCATCTAATGACATTCCTTTAGAATCTTTATACTTTGCAGCATTATCATCGTACTGCTTTTTATACGTACCATAGTCATACCCCATAACTCTCATGGGCATTGCATAATGAATATGCTCCTGTCCTTCCATGCCAAGTATAACAAGTTCTATATTGTATATCGTAGATTTTTTTCGTATCTTTACATTGTCTCTTGAAGCTCCAATACTCTCTGCATATTCCCTGTGTTCAATAATATATGATTCTTCTGTATCCATATCTTCCAGTTCATCGGATTTTATTACCTGTTTTCCATCAAATAATACTGCATTGAAAAAATCTGCAAACTGCTCATTATTGGTAACAGTTCAGCCATAAAAATATAATAGGCAATATCTGAGCGTGCTCATTGTATTGCCTATTATATTTTTATGGTGGAATAGCCTTTCATTTCTGAAATGAAATAAACAAAAGCTGCGTAGCAGCGACTGACAGCGTAGCTGGCAGGTTTATGAATGTAAGAAATAAAAGGTTGAGCTGTTACCATTATTTCGCCAGTAATTTTTTACAATTATATCCGGCTTTAACTTTTGTTTTTCCTTTCCCATATTTACCTCCCACTTCTATACGTTGCAAACAATATATGTTATATAAAATATTATAACATATATTAAATCACACTGCAATATCAATATATTATTTTGTAATAGCAATGAAAGACTCTTCTTTTTTTGTTATCCATATTATAATATTATAGTACGATGCATGAATCCATTTTGGATAGTAATTTACATTTCTTCGCAGTACTGAAACAGGAACGCACCCCGTCTTACTCAGGCTTTTGACGCTCTTGCTTTTCTAAACACAGCATCACCATTATCCAAAGTTGTGTAACAAGGGAATGGGAATGTAAAAACTGTGTAGTCACATTATGTTTCTTAATCACACCTTTACTCAAGTATGCAGTAGTTTTTGAGCCTGTCTTTAAAGTATTTGGTACATACTTTCCTGTTGACCAATCCATTTTGCCATTAGGAAGAATAAGATCTCCACCGACTTCTGCATTAGCTGAGTCGTCAATAGCACTTACTGTAGACACATTGTCCTTCTGAACAACACCGCTTATGCTACAGTTGTCATGGCTACTGTCTTCACTTGGTTCATGCTCAGTACCCATTGGGTTCTTAAGGTCATCCCATTCTAAAGTAGTAGTCGTTTTGCTAGTACCAGGTGGATCCTTTGGTGGATCGCCCGGATTGTCCGGTGGATCGTCCGGACCGCCTACCTTAGACACATAATACAGATTTAAAACAACAGATTCTGTAGAATCCTTTGGCCAGACAATAGTTGTCTGACTTCCATCACGTTCCTTTGGAGGTCCTGCAGTAATCAATTCCTCATTCTCTG
>CAZFFA010000211.1:0-4796 GCA_964517955.1 uncultured Jutongia sp.
TCAAGCATTTAAATGATATTGAAGAAAATGATACACAAGCATTAACAGAGCTTGCGATGGATTTTGCGATGACAGCAAATACTTTTTCAGAGGATATTGAAAAAAGCAGACGATGTGGTATGAATGAGCATCTTTCAAAACCGCTTGATATAGATAAGGTTATTGCAACTATATCAATGTACAGCAAAGAAAAGTAAGAGCTTATGATACTATTTTTTGAAGCAGGCTATTTTGAAATGAGGATTAAATGGAAGGTAAAAAACAATATGAATAAGGTCTATATAGTTGAAGATGATCCTGTGATTGCCGGTGCAGTATCGTCATATTTAAGAAACTGGCAGATGGAGTGCAGGTGTGCGGCAGATTTTGAAAATATAATAGAAGAAATGAGTGATTTTATGACGGATATAGTTTTGTTGGATATAAATCTCCCATTTTACAATGGCTTTTACTGGTGTTTGGAGATTAGAAAAATTTCAAAAGTACCTATAATCTTTATCTCATCTGCTGATGACAATATGAATATTGTTATGGCAATGAATATGGGAGCTGATGATTTCATATCTAAACCATTTGATCTGCAGGTTATGACAGCAAAGCTTCAGGCTGTTATTAGAAGAAGCTATGGAGAGTCATTGGAGAAGCACACACTGGAATGTGGCGATGTAATGTTAAATCTGGATGACACATCAGTTCTTATAAAGGGTGAAAGGGTGGAGCTTACTAAGAATGAATTTCTTATATTAAAGGTACTTATGGAAAGAAAGGACAGTGTTGTAAGCAGAGAGGAGATAATGGAAAGACTGTGGGGCGATGATGAATTTGTAGATGACAATACGCTTACAGTCAATATGACACGCTTAAGAAAGAAAATTGAAGCAGCGGGTGTGAAAGATTATATTACAACAAAGAGAGGTATGGGATATATTGTCAGCATTAAATAGATTTTTGAGAGATAACAGGGGGATTTTGATTATAAGTCCGTTTTATGCCGCATTAGTTGTGGTAATAACAATATTATATGATATAAATATTGAATATTGTTTTTATATTATAGGTTTTTTTGTTATATTTTTAGCTGTTTCGCTTGGTATTCAATTTGGAAATTACAAAAGGCAGCTTCAAAATGAAAAAATAACTATAGATACTGATGCTGATGATAAGCAGAAATGGCAGCTATGTAGGGAAAATGAAGACTTTTTTGCATTGTGGACTCATCAGATAAAAACACCTATTGCAGCACTGGATGTACTATTGCAGAATGATAAAATCGAAACAATAGCGTGCAGGCAGGAGCTTATAAAGATTGAAAATTATGTTGAAATGGCACTTGGATATACAAGATATGAGAATATGAGCAATGATCTCATTCTTGAAAGTCATGATCTGTCAGATATAGTAAAAGGTGTTGTAAAAAAGTATTCAACAATATTTATATATAAACATATAGCAGTAAAACTTGACAATCTGGATCATAAAGTATTGACAGATGATAAATGGTTTTCATTTGTTCTTGAACAGATAATATCAAATGCACTCAAATATACAGCCAAAGGGCAGATAAGCATATATGGTAAGGAATGTACGGATGGACTGCAGATAGTTGTAAGTGATACAGGAATAGGCATTCAGGAGTCAGACCTTCCGAGGATTTTTGAAAAAGGATTTACCGGATATAATGGAAGAATGGACAAGAAAGCAAGCGGACTTGGTCTATATCTGTGTAAGGGGGTCTGCAATAAGCTCGGTCATCGTATAAGCATAGAGTCGAAGGTAAACTGCGGTACAAAAGTTATTATTTTGATGCAATGTGAAAATGTAAAACAGTCGGACCTTACAAAAATGTAAGATTTCTAATGGAAAATGTAAGCTAATGAAAGGGCATTACATTTTCCTTTTTGTTATTATAGAGCCATCAAAGGAAAGAGAGGAGAAAATGATGACAATGCTTGAAGTTAATCATGTAAAGAAAATATATAAGACAAGAATGGGTGGTGATGAGGTTACAGCTCTTAGTGATGTTCATTTTACTGTGGAACAGGGAGAATTTGTAGCCATCATGGGAGAATCAGGAAGCGGTAAAACTACACTCTTAAATATACTCGCCTGTTTAGATAGTCCTACAGCAGGCAAAGTTCTAATAAATGGAAACGATTATTCAAAGTTAAAGGACAATGACAGGGCTTTATTTAGAAGAAATAATCTCGGATTCATCTTTCAGGACTTCAATCTTCTTGATAATTTCTCAATTGAAGATAATATAAAGCTTCCGCTTGTTCTTGCCGGCAAAGATTACAAAGAAATGGATGAGAAAGTAAATGCGATAGCAGCTAAACTTGGCATCGACAGTCTGCTTAAAAAATATCCATATGAGGTGTCAGGCGGACAGAAACAAAGAACTGCGGTAGCGAGAGCTCTTATAACAAATCTACATATACTTTTAGCGGATGAACCAACAGGAGCACTTGACTCACGTTCATCAACAAATCTTTTGAAACAGCTTAGAGAGATCAACAATGACGGTCAGACAATTCTTATGGTTACGCACAGTAATGTGGCAGCAAGTTATGCAGATAGGGTAATGTTTATAAAAGACGGTGAGGTATTTCACCAGATTTACAGAGGTGAGATGACAAGAAATGAGATGCTTGATAAAATCTGCGATTCTGTAACAGTTCTTATGAGAGGAGGAGATGACAGTGAGTCATAAGCTTCTTACTAAATTTGTTTTTTCCGGGATGAAGAATAATAAAAGAACGATAATTCCATATCTGATAGCGGGTACATTTACTGTAATGATCTACTATATTCTTACATCTCTGGCTTTTTGCCCATATATTTATATGCATACTACTCATAAAGAGGCATTTTATGGAGCACAGACTATAGCAGTTCTTTTGGAAACTGCAAGTAATATCGTGACAATTTTTGCTGCAATCTTTATCTTTTATGCAAATCAGTTTGTTATAAAGGGAAGAAAAAAGGAAATGGCTCTGTATGGTGTACTGGGAATGTCAAAAAGCAACATCACATTTATTATGGCAGTGGAAGGTATGGTAAATGCTTTAATATGTGTTGTTACAGGTATCCTTTGCGGTACATTCTTAAATAAGATAATGCTTCTTGTATTGTATAAGATTATAGGTCAGAAGCCTGTAAATGGAATGATAGTTTCAGCGGAAGGACTTAGAAGAACTTTAATTTTATTTGTTATAATATATGATATATGTATTATTTACAATATATGTTCTATACATGTAGGAAATCCTATTGAACTCCTTCATAGTGACAAATTGGGAGAGAAAGAGCCAAAAACAAAGATTGTAACATTGATAATTGGTGTGGCTGCACTTGCAGTAGGATATTTCCTCGCCCTTTCAGCCAATTCTACAGCAGAAGCTTTGGGTGTGTTGTTTATAAGTATAATTTTGGTTGTAATAGCGACATATTGTCTTTTTACGGCTGGAAGCATATTTTTACTTAAACGGCTTAAAAACAACAAAAAGTTTTATTTTAAAACAAAGAATTTCATAAGTGTGTCTAATCTTATGTTCAGAATGAAACACAATGCTGCGGGTCTTGCATCAATATGTATTCTTTCAACCGGTGTAATAATTCTTCTGACATGTGGATTTTCACTTATGATGCTTGGAGAGAAGAATATAGACAATAAATATCCGATGGACATAAAGGTTGAGGCTAAGACAGGTGATATCAATGCAGAAAAGAATCTTACGGATAAATTCAAGGAGGCAGTTTCTGTATCTGACGTAAAGGCAAAAGACATTATCTATAGACAGTATAAGACAACTATGGCAAAGGAAAGCCAGGATGGATATACCTATATGGATATAAATGGATTTGCGGATATGTCAAGCTGTCTTGATCTTTATCTGGTTACCTTGGAGGACTACAATAAGTATACAAATTCTGACATTAAGCTCAACAAAGATGAAGTGCTTGTATATCAGTCAGAAGATAATATAGAAGATGGTAAGTTCAATATATTTGGAAAGAGCTATAAAGTGTCCGGAGAAGTTGATTATGATGCGATTTATTATATCATAGACCCGTCTATGACACTTTTTGAAAGAAAGGTTGTAGTATTTTCTGATGAAAATGAGATAAACAAATTACTCAAAAATGACAAGTATTGCAAAGAATATAAAAAATATTCTATTATAATGGGATGTGATACTAAGAAGAAAGTTTCAGAGAATCAGATAAAAGTATTTAGTAAGACGATGAAAAAAGCAGCGGGTAAACCGGAGATTAGTTTCAAAGATAAGGAACGTACATTTTTCTACAACTTATATGGTGGTACATTTTTTGTAGGAATTTTCCTTTCTGTTTTATTCCTTATAGCAACTGTTTTGATCATTTATTATAAACAGATGTCGGAAGGCTTTGAAGACCAGAAGCGTTTTGAAATTCTTTCAAAAGTCGGTCTTACAGAGAAGGAATCAAAGAGAACGATAAAAAGACAGGTTATGATATTATTTTTCTTACCTGTTGCCGCATCAATAATTCATGTGATTGTTGCAAGCAAGGTTATAAGACTTTTCTTAAAAATGGTACTTGTAGTAGATCCGTTTACATTTACAGCATCAATTGCAGTAGTATGTTTAATCTTTTTCATTGTGTATTGTGTTGTATATAAGATTACATCAAGTCAGTATTACAGAATAATACATGCAAAATAATTAGTCGAAAAATGACGAAATATGTTGCAGAGATTTAGTGAATCAATTTCGCTGTCTTACATCAAGCTGATATAGCCTAGTTGCAGATATATC
>CAZFFA010000212.1:0-4762 GCA_964517955.1 uncultured Jutongia sp.
GCTACGCTGTCAGCCGCTGCTATGCAGCTTTTGTTTATTTCATTTCAGAAATGAACAAAAAATGCAAAAACATTTCAAAAACATCTTGACAACATTATATAAGCGTGCTATCTTACTAAATAGATGTTAGCACTCCATATCAAAGAGTGCTAACAAGATAAAAGATGTTGACACTAATATATGAAGGGAGTGGTTCGGTGGAGTTAGGTGATAGGAAGTTGAAGATACTTCAGACGATTATAAGAACGTATCTTGAAACCGGTGAACCTGTTGGTTCACGTACAATATCCAAAGATACAGATTTGAACTTAAGTTCAGCGACTATTCGTAACGAGATGTCAGATCTTGAAGAGATGGGTTATATTTTACAGCCGCATACTTCGGCAGGACGTATTCCTTCGGACAAAGGGTATCGTCTTTATGTAGATACGATGCTTGATGACAAGACGAGTGAAGTTCAGGATCTTAAGGAAGAATTAAAACAAAAGTCTGATAAGATTGATGTACTTTTGAAACAGGTTGCTAAGTTCCTTGCAAATAATACTAACTATGCGACAATGGTTTCTGCACCACAGTATCAGTCAAAGAAGGTAAAGTTCATTCAGCTTACACCGGTTGATGAAAATAATCTTCTGGCTGTCATCGTTCTTGACAATAATGTAGTAAAGAACCAGATGATAAATCTTACAGAGCCTATTATGCAGGAGATGATAGTTAAGTTAAACTTCATATTGAATACAACGCTTAACGGTCTTGATGTAACAGAGATGAATTTAGCTGTTATAAGGCAGATTAAAGAGCAGGTTGGAAATCATACAGGCGTCATTGATTCGGTTCTTGAAGTTATTGGCAAAGCTCTTACAGAAGATGAGGATCTTGAGATTTATACAAGCGGGGCAACGAATATTCTGAAATATCCGGAACTTGCAGATAATTCAAAAGCGACAGAGATTCTTAATGCTTTTGAAGAGAAGAAGATAATCAACAACTGGCTTGAGACAACAGAAACAAAGAACGATGAAAAACATGATATTCAGGTTTACATCGGCAATGAAACAAATGTTGATTCAATGAAAGATTGTTCTATGGTTACAGCGACATACAGAATACATGAAGGTGTATATGGAAAGATAGGAATTGTCGGACCGAAAAGAATGGATTATGACAAAGTAGTCAGTACATTGCAGTCGCTTATGACGCAGTTAGATGATATATTTAAGGAATAATAAGAGAGGTGGTAACAAAGTGGCAGTAGATAAGAATTTAGATGAAGAAGTTTTAGATGAAAATAATAAAGAAACAGGTGATGCTGAAGAAGCAAAGGATACAGCAGAAGATGTAAAAGAAGAACCTGTTGCAGAAGAAAAAACAGAAGAATCCAAAGCTGATACAGAAAAGAAAGATAAGGCTGAGGATAAGAAGGAAGATAAAAAAGAAAAACGTTTTGGCAAGAAAAAAGATAAGAATGTTGAGAAGCTTGAAGAAAAGATAGCTAATCTTGAAGATAAGAGAGTAAGACAGCTTGCAGAGTTTGAAAACTTCCGCAAACGTTCTGAGAAAGAAAAAACACAGATGTTTGAGATTGGAGCTAAAAGCGTTATTGAAAAAATCCTTCCTGTTATAGATAATTTTGAAAGAGGTCTTCAGGCTGTTCCGGAAGAAGAGAAGGATGCACCATTTGTTAAAGGTGTAGAGCTTGTATACAAACAGATGCTTACAGCATTTGATGAAATAGGAGTTAAGCCTATAGAAGCTGTCGGTGAAGCATTTGACCCAAATCTTCACAATGCAGTAATGGCTGTTGATGATGACAGCCTTGAGAGTGGTACAATATCCGAAGAACTACAAAAGGGATATATGTATAAAGAAAGTGTCGTAAGACATAGTATGGTTAAGGTAGTGAATTAAACTAACCGTTTCCGGTAAAGCTGATTCATATTATTAAATAATTGATTTATAATTGATATTTCAATGATAACATTAGGAGGTAATCATTATGAGTAAGATAATTGGTATTGACTTAGGTACAACAAATTCATGTGTAGCTGTTATGGAAGGTGGTAAACCGGTAGTAGTAGCTAATACAGAAGGTTCAAGAACAACTCCATCAGTTGTTGCATTTACAAAAACAGGTGAAAGATTAGTTGGTGAGCCTGCAAAACGTCAGGCTGTAACAAATGCAGATAAAACAATTTCTTCTATTAAGAGACATATGGGTACTGATTACAGAGTAAACATTGATGATAAGAAGTTTTCTCCACAGGAAATTTCAGCTATGATTCTTCAGAAATTAAAATCAGATGCAGAAAGCTATTTAGGTGAGAAAGTTACAGAAGCTGTTATCACAGTACCTGCTTACTTCAATGATGCACAGCGTCAGGCTACAAAAGATGCTGGTAAGATTGCCGGCCTTGATGTAAAACGTATCATCAACGAGCCAACAGCAGCAGCACTTGCTTATGGTCTTGACAATGAAAAAGAGCAGAAGATCATGGTATACGATTTAGGTGGTGGTACATTCGATGTATCTATTATCGAAATCGGTGATGGTGTTATCGAAGTTCTTTCTACATCAGGTGATAACCACCTTGGTGGTGATGACTTCGACCAGAAGATCACAGATTACATGATTCAGGAATTTAAGAGTGCAGAAGGAATTGACCTTTCAACAGATAAGATGGCACTTCAGAGATTAAAGGAAGCTGCTGAAAAGGCTAAGAAAGAGCTTTCATCAGCTACAACAACAAATATCAATCTTCCTTTCATCACAGCAACAGCAGAAGGTCCTAAGCATTTTGATATGAACCTTACAAGAGCTAAGTTCGATGAACTTACACATGACCTTGTAGAAAGAACAGCAACACCTGTTTCAAATGCTCTTAAAGATGCAGGCATGACAGCTTCAGAATTAAGCAAAGTTCTTCTTGTAGGTGGTTCAACTCGTATCCCTGCAGTTCAGGATAAGGTTAAACAGCTTACAGGTCATGAACCAAATAAATCACTTAACCCTGATGAGTGTGTAGCACTTGGTGCATCAGTACAGGGTGGTAAACTTGCCGGTGATGAAGGTGCAGGAGATATCCTTCTTCTTGATGTAACTCCACTTTCACTTTCTATCGAAACAATGGGTGGTGTAGCTACAAGACTTATTGAGAGAAACACAACAATACCTACAAAGAAGAGTCAGGTATTCTCAACAGCCGCTGATAACCAGAGCGCAGTTGATATCAACGTACTTCAGGGTGAGCGTCAGTTTGCCAAAGACAATAAATCACTTGGACAGTTCAGACTTGATGGTATCCCACCAGCAAGAAGAGGTGTTCCACAGATCGAAGTTACATTTGATATTGATGCCAATGGTATTGTTAATGTATCAGCTAAAGACCTTGGTACAGGCAAAGAGCAGCATATCACAATTACAGCAGGTTCAAATATGTCTGATGACGAAATTGATAAGGCTGTAAAAGAAGCTGCACAGTTTGAAGCAGAAGATAAGAAACGTAAAGAAGGCATTGATGCACGTAATGACGCTGACAGCCTTGTATTCCAGACACAGAAGGCTCTTGATGAAGTTGGAGATAAGGTAGATGCTTCTGAGAAAGAAAAAGTTCAGGCAGATATCGATCACTTAAAAGAACTTGTAGAAAAGAGCAATCCTGAATCAATGTCTGATAGTGAAGTTGATGAGTTAAAAGCTGCAAAAGAAAAACTTATGGAGAGTGCACAGAGTGTATTCCAGAAGATGTATGAAAGCGCACAGGGTGCAGCAGGTGCAGCCGGTCCTGATATGGGAGCTGGTGCAGGTCCTGACATGGGTGCAGGTCAGAACACAGGTGCAGCCGATGATGTTGTAGATGGCGACTATCGTGAAGTATAATATTGTATAAATATATAATTTCCTTGGGGAGAAGCAATAAAGCTTCTCTCTTTGGAGTATAAGACAGGGGAGCATTATGGCAGATAAAAGAGATTATTATGAAGTTCTTGGAGTTAGTAAGGGTGCTTCTGATTCAGAAATAAAGTCGGCATATCGTAAATTGGCTAAAAAATACCATCCGGATATGAACCCAGGTGACAAAGAAGCAGAAGCAAAGTTTAAGGAAGCATCAGAAGCTTATGCTGTTCTTAGTGATGCAGATAAAAGAAGACAGTATGATCAGTTTGGTCATGCGGCGTTTGATGGAGGAGCTGGCGGCGGAGCCGGTGGATTCGATTTTAGCGGTATGGACATGGGTGACATATTTGGTGATATATTTGGCGATTTCTTTGGCGGCGGTCGTTCAAGAGGTCAGAGTAATGGTCCGATGAAAGGTCAGAATATACGTACATCTGTAAGAATCACATTTGAAGAAGCATGTTTTGGTGTTGACAAGGAGATCGACATTACATTGAAAGATGAGTGTGAGACTTGTCATGGTACAGGCGCAAAGTCCGGAACATCTCCTGAAACATGTCAAAAGTGTGGTGGTAAAGGTCAGGTTGTATTTACACAGCAGTCATTGTTTGGTGTAGTAAGAAATGTACAGACATGTCCTGACTGTCATGGCACAGGTAAGATTATAAAAGAACGTTGTACAGATTGTAAGGGCAGTGGCTATATAAGCCGACGCAAGAAAATTTCTGTATCAATTCCAGCCGGTATAGATAATGGACAGTGCGTCAGAATACGTGACAAGGGCGAACCTGGCATTAATGGAGGTGGAAGAGGAGATCTTCTCGTAGAAGTTCTTGTAAGCCGTCATCCAAAATTCCAGCGTCAGGA
>CAZFFA010000213.1:0-4728 GCA_964517955.1 uncultured Jutongia sp.
CATATATTTTAATATACGGATCATTTTTCTTCCTCCATCTTCTTTATTTCTTCCTGTGATATATCATATGTCTCTTCAAGAATACTTATAAGTTCATCAAGTCTGTCCTCACCAAGTCTTTCAGCTATCCTTTCCGTAAACTCATGCATTCTCCTATGTGTATAATCTGCAACTTCATGACCTTTGGCTGTAAGACATACATTCGTAACCCTACGGTTTTCTTTATTTACCTCACGAACTATCCATCCTTTGTTCTCAAGATTTTTAAGCATTTTTGATATAGCCGCAGGAGTACACTTCATAGCTTTGCACATATCACCCGCCTGTATACATTCAGCTATGTTCTTTTTATCCCCATTCATCTGGTCAATAAGTTTAAGTGCAATAAATTCTCCTCTTGATACACCATCAAATATCTTCTCAATCTTAAGATATCTATACCTGTGAAACACTTTTATAACCTCTTCCATTCTGCCACCCGGCATATTCTCCAACTTCTCATCCCCTTTCACATATAAATAATCTGATAATATTCTGCATATTTAATATTTATATAAATATATAACCCATGCAACATTTAACTAGGTTAATTGTTGCATGGGTTATATATTATCACTCTATTCATAACAATTCAACGACTTTATAAAATGTTTATAAATTGAAGAAATGATAGGCTGAACTGTTACAATGCAGGAAACGAAAGACTACACTGTTATATTTACACATCACTTATCTGCCAGTTTATCGGCTCTACACCATTTTCCTCAAGGAATTTATTGGCTGCACTGAAATGTCTGCATCCAAAAAATCCCCTGTACGCTGACAATGGACTTGGATGCGGAGCTTTAAGTATCAGATGCTTAGGATTGGTAAGCATAGGGATCTTACTCTGTGCAGGTCTTCCCCAAAGCATATAGACTATTGGTCTATCCTGCGCATTTACTGCCTGTATTACGGCATCTGTAAACTGTTCCCAGCCTTTTCCCTGATGGGAATTTGCCTGATGTGCTCTTACTGTAAGAACTGTGTTGAGCATGAGTACCCCCTGATCTGCCCATTCCTTAAGATATCCATTGTTCGGAATCTTACAGCCAATATCATCATGTAATTCTTTATAAATATTCTGTAATGATGGCGGAATTTCTTTCTGATCAGGCGGCACCGAAAAACTAAGTCCATGTGCCTGATGTTCATTGTGATAAGGGTCCTGTCCAAGAATCAGGACTTTAACCCTTGACAGCGGTGTAAAATGAAATGCATTGAATATATCATCAGCAGGAGGATATACAACCACCCTGCTGTATTCTTCTTTTATAAAATTATACAGATCCCTGTAATATGGTTTGGCAAATTCCGGTCTTATTGCATCAAGCCAGTCATCCTGTATCATTGACATAATATTCCTCCACTACAATATCTTTTTCATATATCATGTTTTCATATTTTAAAGTCTTACACTTATTCCTTCATTTCTAAGATACTGTTTTACTTCGTTTATTTCCAATTCTTTGTAGTGAAAAAGTGATGCTGCAAGAACTGCATCGGCATTACCTTCTATAAATGCTTCCTTAAAATGTTCAAGCTTACCTGCTCCACCTGACGCAATTACCGGAATCGATACATTGTCAGAAACCGTTCGTGTAAGCTCTATATCATATCCGTCTTTAGTTCCATCACAATCCATACTTGTAAGAAGGATTTCACCGGCACCTAGTTCATTGGCTTTGATTGCCCATTCTACAGCATCTATGCCCATATCGACACGACCACCGTTTTTATAGATATTCCATCCACTTCCATCTTCTCTTCTTTTTGCATCTATTGCAACCACTACGCACTGGCTTCCAAACTTCATAGCTGCTTCTGATATAAGTTCCGGATTCAATATAGCTGCTGAATTAACTGCAACCTTATCTGCGCCTTCTCTAAGCATAAGTTTAAAATCATCAACTGTACGTATACCGCCGCCTACAGTAAATGGTATAAAAACTGTTTCAGCCACCTTTCTGACCATGTCTACTTTTGTCTGTCTTGCATCTGATGATGCAGTTATATCAAGAAAAACAAGCTCGTCTGCTCCGGCTTTGCCATATGCTGCACCTACCGTAACAGGGTCCCCCGCATCCTTAAGATCCACAAAATTAACACCTTTTACAACTCGTCCGTTATTAACATCCAGACAAGGAATTATTCTCTTTGTAAACATTTTATCACCTCATGTTATGTATTTTCACTGTCAGCATTTTCCAATATTTCAGCCTGTCTTTCATCTACGCAGATGTGTAAACCTGACAGTAAACTGTCATATTTCCTTCCACAATTCAGCCAAGCCTTTCATTTACATAGATGCGCAAAAACCTGACAGTAAACTGTCATATTTCCTTCCAACAGTTCAGCCAAGCCTTTCATTTACATAGATACGCAAAACCCTGACAGTAAACTGTCAGGCGCTGCTATGCAGCTTATGTTTTACTTATCATGTAAATGAAAGGCTATTCCCTCCTGCAGCACTAATCAATAATATTATGAGCAAGCTCATATATATATTGATTAGTGCTGCAGGGCTGAACTGTTTCACAGTTCACAGAAATTTTTAAGTATGTGAAGACCTACATCTCCACTTTTTTCAGGATGAAACTGACATGCCATTACATTGCCATGCTCTACAGCCGCATGAATATGTGCGCTGTATTCCGTAGTTGCGGCTACATCTTCCGGATTGGAAGCCTGCAGATAATATGAATGAACAAAATATACATACGACTGCTGTGGTATTCCTTTAAAAAGTTTGCTTCCATTTTTTATATCAAGTGAATTCCAGCCCATATGAGGAATTTTTAAACCTTCCTTTGGTGGAATAGATACTATTTTTCCTTTAAGAAGACCAATTCCCTCGACACCCGGAGCTTCATCGCTGCTTTCAAACATAAGCTGAAGTCCGAGACATATTCCAAGTAGTGGCTTTCCATATACTGCAACTTGTCTGATAACGTCAACAAGTCCAAATTTATTTAATTTATTCATAGCATCGCCAAATGCACCAACTCCCGGCAGAATTACTTTATCTGCTGAAAGGATTTTATCTGCATCTCTTGTTACTATACATTCTTCACCCAGATACATAAGTGCTTTTTCAACACTTTTAAGATTTCCTGCGTCATAGTCAATTATTGCTATCATCTATCCACATCCTTTCAAATCAAGCATTTCTCCAATGCTTGCATATATTTTGAACAGTTCTTACTGTCATTTCATTACATTTTTGTATGTTTCGTTACATTTCATTACACATTGTAATTAGCAAATATTTAGTATGCTAAAATTCATACTAATTAGCATTTAGTTGATTCGCTATAGCATTGATTTGTGTAAGCTGTTCAACTCCTGGCTTTACATCCACATAATTATCCATTGTTGTAGATATATTGCCATGTCCCAATATGTACTGTAATGTCTTTGGTGGTAAATACTGCATATTCGTAGCAAATGTATGTCTGCAAATATGAGGTTCAAATTTACGAATAGGATTTTCTGGATTCGCATTGTTAAACCTTTTAATACAATTCTGTAGATATTCTTCTACATGACCTCTTACAATAGTTCTTCTGCTTCTCGTTGCAAGAAATACAAATCCTTCATATGCATTACCTTGTTCATCGTAACATACAGGTTCTATATCGCCTTTCAAGTAGCGATTCTCAATAATACGCTGGAAACTTTCATACACACCATCTGTCATAGGAATAGTTCTTACACCATTCGTTGTTTTCGTAGGCAGCACAACATGAGTGTGATTGATACATTGTAACTGTTTGTCAACGGTTATCATTCGATTGTCCATATCAATGTTATCAAGAGTAAGTCCACATAATTCCGACGCTCTTAATCCACTCCAAAACAATACATATAACATATCATAGCAATGTGAACTATGCGTGTCTTTTGAACAGAAATCAAGAAATCTGTTCATATCTTCTACAGAAAGAGCTTCCATCTTCTTGCTATCGCTCCTGTCTGTTGTAATGCGTCTGAATGGATTCTTTGCTACATAATTATAATCTAAAGCATACTCAAAGGTTCTTTTAATAAGACTAATCTGTGTCTGAATAGATGAACCTCTATACTTTTTCTTCATATCAGCAAGCCATTCTTCACAATGTTCTGGTCTAATTTTTCCAATCTCCATATAACCCAGTTTATATTGTTTCAGCGTATTCACTGTAACATTGTAACCAACTTTGGTATTGTGTGCTAACTTCTTCCTATTGTATAAAGAGTTAAGGTATCTATCTACAACCTCTAACAGAGTAAGTTTTGCTCCATCAATATCAATGCTGTTTTCGAGATATGCGTTAATTTCTGCCTCCTTTTCACGCAAACTCTTTGTTGACTTCTTACCTTTTGGTAATTGGTCTGTCATTTCAAGCCTATATGAACTAATAACCCTTTCTTTTCCAAAACAATCTTTATAGTGGTATTCATACCTCTTTGTTTTAGGATTGTAATATTCATTAGGTCTTAGTGTTTTTCTAGCAGGCTTGTTCTTTTCTGACGTAGTTTTATTTGCCATTCTTGAGCCTCCTTAAATCAGAGTACCTCGAATGCATACCACATTAAATTGTACCACATCCAAAGCACATTGTCCATTTCTTAAATCTGTTCAACATTATCTATAGTAACAGTTCAGCCATCCGACTGAACTTAATAAAAAAGTTATTGTAAAAACGC
>CAZFFA010000214.1:0-4689 GCA_964517955.1 uncultured Jutongia sp.
AAGACATGAAAGCAACATTCAATTTCAACGTGCAGATCGACGGCAGCAAGTCGGTCGTTACCATGGACGGCGACGGGATCAAAGACCTTGACGTGGACACGCTGGTAGCACTCGGGAAGATGTTCCAGGGTATCCAGACAAAGGTGAACCAGACGCTGGAGAAACTCTGTGCGGACAAGACGGGCACCGGGCAGGAAGAGACGGCACAGACGGAGATTCCTGCCGATGAGCCACAGCCAGAGACCGAAGGGTGACAAAGGCCCAAACGCAAAGTCGTGACATGGGGAGCGGAACAAGGTAGTCAATGCCTTTAGTCCTGCTCCCCATGAAATATTTACGCAGGAAAGGCACGATGGACTTTTCTGACATATTGGTCGTTTACGTTTCATTTCCGTCTTTTCTTCTTCCTCACCATATCGTCATCAATCACAGACATCATCACGGACGGGCCTTTTTAGCTTGCAAAGGTAAGGCGAGCAGGACGGACACCAAGAACCGCTGCACTATACCGGCTCTCTTTTTGCGGCAGCCTTCCACAGATTGCGCACAATCTGGGTATTCCGCAAAAACAGGGACGGTATTTCTTGGTTTTCCGACCTCTACTGCTCGCCGTTTGGAAAAAGCAAGTAAAAAGGCTCTGCGATGACGGATTAGTCGATGACAACAAAAAAAACTCGGACCGAGAAGACGGAAAATCCTGATAGTAAAAAGGATGCTTCTTCAGGAAAAGCCGATAACTCACATAGAAACCATAGAAGCGGAGGCGGCGCGATACAAACAGCCAGAGAACAAATGAGACACATTGACTTCTACACAAGAAAGAAGGGACTGCACAACGAGATTTGTGAGGCCATCCGTGAACTGATGAACGCCCATCATGTGAAGGAGGTGGACTTGCTGGGCAGCAATGCCGACCATGCCTTTTTCTGCATTGACAACGGCGACAGTGACGAACCGCAGGAGATAGAGGTGAACAGGGTGTACCTCGACGAGGAGAACGAAGTGCTGGTGGACAGCCCGGAGCTGTGCCTCTCTGACAAGGAGTTCTACCTGCAACACAACCGCGACATTATCCTTTGCACCATCGACGGCATCTATGAGAGTGTGTACCAAGTATTGGAACAAGGGAAGTAAGAGAAGGGGACGGGGGGCCTAACCAACTCCCCACAAAAACCAAACGACAATGAGCACTAAGTATGAGTATGAGCAATGTAAGACCTGCTGCTTCCTGGAGCAGGTCTGCATCTGGAGAACACTGAGGGAGGTGGAGAACGGCGTATGCCTGACCTACTGCGAGGAAGGATAAGACAAGATAACAACCGGTGGCAGGGAGGGCGAACCCTGACCTGCCATCACTAAAGAACATCAACGATGAAGAAATACTGGTACAGGGACAACTGGTACGGAGACGTACATGAGTTCGACACATTGAGAGAGGCAAAGAAGGCCGCTCGGACAGAGACGGGAGTGACGGTGACCGTCTACAGACACGCCAAGGGTGGCAGCAGGATAGTGTGCTTTGCCAAAGCATCGGGGATTTGCCCACCTTGACGTCTTATTCCCGCCAAATAATGGATAGGACATGCAACCCTTCCGGGCTCAAAGGAACATATATGCAGGTGTTCGTTTGAGCCTATTTTTTGCTTCAAAAGGGCCCATCGGCGCAATTTTGTTGCGTAAATAAGTTAAAAATGAGGTCTCGGAGATAAGTTTTTGCGGATAATTGAGCCATTCTGCAATTTTATTCGTACCTTTGTGCAGACTTTTGCGCGTAAAAAAAGTGTACACGCGATAGACAAGGAAACCTAAAGCAGAAAACATGGCTAACGTAAAGAACGCAGCGATACGCGAGATAGTGATAGACCGCTGTCTCAGACATCCAGGAGGACGCACCGTCCAGCAGATCATGAAGGAGTGCAACGATGCACTGGACCTTCGTGGCTTCCGGCCGGTGACATCGCCAAACACCATCCGCATGGATTTCGTGGATATTGCCAACAGGTGGCACCAGCCGATAGACTGCCGACGCTCCGGACGCCATCTTTATTACTCCTACCGGAACCCGGGATTCTCCATCTTCAACAACCCGCTGTCGGAGAAAGAAATCATGAAGGTGTACAGCGCCCTGGAGGTGATGGAACGCTTCAAGGGACAGGCGGGATTCGGATGGATAGAAGAGGCAAGCGCACATCTCAGGGTGTCACTGCACATGGGCAAGAACCCGGAGACATTCATCTCCTACGATGACAATACCCAGCTCAAAGGGATGCAGCACTTCGCAAAGCTCCATGAGTGCATCATCTCCCACCAGCCCATCATCGTGCAGTACCAGCCATATAACAACCCGCAGCCGATGGAAGAGACGATACACCCGTACTTCCTGAAGCAGTATAACAGCAGATGGTTTGTGCTGGGCTACAACACCAAATACGACGGCATCACGAACTTCGCCCTAGATCGCATCATCTCTATCGAGAAGGCTAAGGCGAAGTTCATACCGAACACGAAATATAACTTCGAGGAGTATTTCAAGGATGTGATAGGCGTGAGCTTCAGCAGCGAAGAGCAGCGGGTGGAAGAGGTGCTGATAGAGGTGGACGGACAGCAGTACCCTTACGTTTCCTCAAAACCGCTGCACCCTTCACAACGCCTGGTGAGGTTCGCAAAGGACGGGAACGCCATCATCTTGCTGAAGGTCATCCCGAACTTTGAGCTGAAACAGCAGATTCTCTCCTTCGGAAAGCGGATGGAGGTGCTCAGCCCGGAACGATTGAGGAATGAGATCAAGGAGGAATTGGAAGAAACATTGAAAAAATACACATCTGCGCAATTTCAGTGAGTATATCAATAGTAATTTTGCATTTGCAATCTATATAAATGGCTAAAATAAAGAGTATATACAGCGCAGCGCTGACAGGGTGCAGCTTCATGATAGATGAGATGAACGCCTGCCTGCCGCTGCTGATGGACGAGAACAGTGAGGCGCTGATGAAACAGGAGGTGTCGGAGAACAAGGTGATGATGATGAGATCACAGAAATCCCGTAGCAAGGCCTCTCTGGAGTTCCGGCGCCGGTATGTCGCCGTGCCGAGGGAGTTCTGGGAGAAATACCTGCTCATGGGCAGGCAGCAGCAGCTGATAGCGATGTACTACGTCTGCCTAAAGACCTACCGCATCCTCTTCGACCTGCACGTCAACGTGGCCCTGAAGAAATGGAAGTCAGCCAATCGCACCGTCACGAAGAACGATGCGATGTCAGAGATTTATGAGATAGCGGCCAACGACGAGTTCGTGGACAGCTGGAGCGAAGAGACAAAAGACCGCGTGGCAAGCTCCTTCCTGACATTCATGCGCAAGGCAGGACTCCTGAAAGAGACGGGAGAACTGCAGGCACCGCGTCTGAACGATACGGAATACCGCATCTTCATAGAGATGGGGGACGAGTGGTTCCTGCAGGCCTGCTTCCTGGAACTGTTCGAGATACAGAGAATAAAAGAATCGTAAACATAAAACAACAATGGACACATTGGAAGGAAAGGCTGCAAAATATCTGGCAGACAACATGAAGAGGATTATAGCGGAGGCATTGGCACAGGTTTATGCCGATGGGTACCGCGACGGTTACAGGGATAGTGAGGACCAGATGCCAAGGGCAAAAGAGACGCACGACGAGAAATTCATCGACCTCGGGCTGCCCAGCGGCACACTATGGTCAAGGGACTACCTGCAACACGATGGCGAGACGGCCTACCTCCCGTATCTGGAGGCAAAGCAGATGGACATCCCCACGGAAGAGCAGTGGTATGAGCTGATAACGAACTGCGACATACAGCAGGTGACAGTACAGCAGAACTACCAGTGCACGAAGTTCGTGGGACTCAACGGCAACGTGCTGACACTGAAAGGAGCCGGATATATCGACTTCGGGAAACATGACAGGGAGCACGGGGGCTACCCGGTGTTCTGGCTGAAGAGCACCACGGAGGATAACAAGAACAGCGCCATCTCCATTAGCTTCCTCGAAAATGCGGACAAATATGCCGTAGACATCCAGAAAATGTTCCTGTGCTACCACCTTCCAGTCCGACTGGTCAAATCAAAATTTCACTTACAGCCATGACTGTAGACGAGCTATACAAGAAACTGTCTGACCCTGGCTTCCAGGACACGGAGAACGGCGACCTGTTCTATAACTTCTACGTATTCCAGTATGAGCCGGAAAAGGAGTATGAGATACAACGGCAGATCAAAGAGCTGAAGGACTCGCTCGAAAGACCGAACAACTTCATCGACCTGCTGGCCCTCGATATATACGAGGAGTTCATCCAGTTCCTGAAGGAACAGGAGATATGGGGCACCACGTTCCTCGATGAGGTGCTGAACACGGACAAGGTTGACCCCGACGGGGCAACGAAGATGCTGACCGAACAGGCGAACAGCGAGGACTTCCTCAAACACGTACATGCGAAGATACTCGCTCATAAGGCCATCGACGATGACAAGGAACGGCCGTTCATCATCTTCTACGGCATGGGGAAGATGTACCCGTACCTGCGCACCAGCACCCTGCTGGCTAAATACGAGCAGTATAACCTCAGCAGCGAATACAAGATCATCGTGTTCTACCCGGGACAGAAAGACGGGAACTCCTTCCGGCTGTTCAACCGTCTCTATGACCAGAACACATAC
>CAZFFA010000215.1:0-4673 GCA_964517955.1 uncultured Jutongia sp.
GAGATTCATTATAAAGGCGGCTGGGATATGTCTTAATTCATGGTGCCATTATACTTTGCTGCTCATATCGGCTTCATGACATGTTACATTTAGCTGGTGGCTTTATGGCCACCGGCTTTTTTTATCAGGTGCAGCGGAGGATCATCCTATAGGACATAAGGGCATTTTCCTTTATTGCGGCAGAGACAGGCATACGATATAATATACGCAGAAACATGAATTTACGTATGGTGCAGGTATGAGATAAGCAGGAAAGCTGGCGGATCAATGAAAAAAAGGATTTTGGGGTTAACGGTGGCAGCGCTGTTTTGCCTGGGGCAGGCGGCCTTTGCGCAGGAGGTTGTCGTGGAGGGCAATGGCAGTGATGAGGCCAGTGCTGTGCGGGATGCTTCGCGTAATGCGGTGGAGCAGGTCCTGGGGGCACAGATCCGTTCGACGACGCAGGTCAACAGCAATGTTGTGACGAAAGATCAGATCGATACGAGCTCGCAGGGCTATGTGAACCATATCGATATTTTGGAGCGGAGCACGTCGGGCGGTGTGGTTCATGTTCGCGCCCGCGTTGATGTGGAGACGGATCCGGCAGCCCGTCAGCTCAACAAACTGATGCGCCATCCGACGGTCGGTATTCTGCCGTTTCAGAACAAGGGCATTGTGTCGAAGGAATGGAACCGGGAGGATATGAACCAGGTCACCGGCTTTGTTCAGAATTATATACAGGATCTGCCATTCAATCCTTTGGAACGCGAGAATATGAAGGCTCTGGATGATGAGGCAGCTTTACGGACGTCGGGGCGTGTCGATACGGTGAGTGATATTCAGACCGGGCGGATGCGCGGTGCGCAATATCTGCTGCTCGGCAGCATTATGGGCGTGACGGCACGCCGATCGGAGACATCGGTTGCCGGTGCCGGCACGAAGCGATATCAAGTAACGGCGATGGTCTCGATGCGCCTCGTGGATACGGAGACGAGTGAGGTTGTACTGGCCTCGGTGGGGCGCGGCGTATCGAAGAACACCGTAGCCAGGGCGCCGCTCAATTTGATTCGCATTGGCACGGCAGAGTTGGAGGGCGAACAGGTACTGGCTGCGCTGGAGGCTGCCGTCAGGGATGCCATGACAGGACCGCGCGGTTTGAAAGCAAGGCTGGACGCGAAGAAACAAGGAAAGTGAGGGGGTAAAATGGGGAGGAAGCTTGCTTTTCTGTGTGGCCTGATCACTTTTATGTTCAGCTTGGTGGCAACACCTGCGGAGGCAGGTTTTCTGCAGCAGGCTGAGGGTGACAGGGTCATGCTCGCCGAGGTGCAGAGCTATGGCGATTATGAGTTGAAGCCGGCATTCTTTCAGACGCTGGCGGACAAGCTGGCGCAGCTCTTGTCCGAGCAAAAGGTTCCCCTGGTCTATTGCGATAGTGCGGATATGACGAATGAGAACGGGCGGCATAGTACAGGCAATGCATCGGGGACGGATGAGACGCTCTCGCGCATTCATATGGATGCGATTGTGCGCGGTCACCAATTCAACTACGGCTTTGCAGCGGCAAAACTGATCCGCTATGCTGATGCAGTCGTGGGGCGGAAGCATTTCTATGATGATGCGGCGGTCAAGGTGTGGCGGGAGCACCCCGCGCAGCTCTATCATCTGACGCCGGCTGTTCAGGAGCAGGCTCAGCAGGTCGCGAAGCAAAATGGCGCGAAATATCTGCTTTTCGTCAATGATAAAGATGTGGATGTGCGGCTCAAGCATACGATGTTTGCGACACGCACGGAGCGCGAGACCCGTGGCAAAAAGATGAAGGCCTCGCTCGATTATTACATCGTCAATACGGAGACAGGCAATGTCTATGAAGGGCATTGCGATAACAAGAAGACAGCGCAAATGCTCAACCTGGCCATTGTGCAGACCGGCAAGGGCATGTCGGTCGATGAGATGCTGAATCAGGTCATGGAGGCCCAGGCGAATGATGTGGCAAAGGATTTTTGCCAGAATGGGTTTCCAGCGGTGAAATCGTGAGGTGCGACATATGAAGAAAGCATGCTTTGGCCTGCTGGTGCTTTTGGGCTGGCTCTGTCTGGTGGCCAGCACACCAGCCTATGCGGCGAAACCGGTCGTGGCGATTGTCGGCTTTCAGAGCCGTGTGTCAGATACAAATGTGAACATCGAGCAGGATGAAATGCTCGGAATACCGGTTGGGGTCTTGTATACTGAGTTAAATGATCCGGCCTTTCCGTTTGAGGTCAAGGATCTTTCGGATGCAACGACACAGCATCGCATGGAAGAGATTCGGCTGTTCAATGATTTGGGGAATGGCAGGATTGATCCGGCGTTGCAAAAAAAGGCGGATTTTCTCATCTATGGGTATTTGACGAACATCAGCAGCATCAAGGCGCAGAGTGGAGCGCTGGGGCTCAAAGGCAAGGATAAGACGGTTGACCTGGAGCTGAGCATGCGCGTTGTCGATGCACATACAGGCAGGGTCGTATTTATCGCCACGGCGGATTCGCGGCGCAAAAGCGAGTTGAAGTATAACGCCATTTTAACCAGAAATGATAGTGGCGAAGATGATGCGGTACAGAAAGCACTTAGCATTGCAGCGACGAATTTGGCGGCTAAATTCAAGAAGGCGGCCTGAAGATTGGAAGGTAAAGACGGGGGATGATGGGATGAAGCGCGGGAAAATAGGCGCATTTCTGTTAGGGGCAGCGCTGTGCCTGACGGCATGGAGTGGTCAGGCATCGGCAGAGGGGAATATCTGGATGGATGAGAATGCGGAGATCCTCCCATACCAGTACAAGAAAGTAGTGGTTTATCCCATCCGTTACCTTCAGGAGCAGGATGGCAATTATGAGACTGCACCGAAATATAACAAGATGCTTTTAGATCGCCTGAACAAACGCGGCAAGGGTGTGAATTGGATGGGGTTCTCTCCTATGCTGGAGGAGAAGAAGCATATCCTGCGGGATAACCCGAAGTATGATCATCTGCGCGATCATTTTGCGACGGAAAAGGAGCGGGCGGCGGCTGTCTATGATGCGACGGCAGCGGATGGATATCTGCTGCCGCATGTCCGCTGGGATCAGGTGCGCGTCGATCATTCTCCTGCGACATGGACAACGGTGAAGATCGAGACGTATTATGATGAGAAAAATGGGCCGAAAGGCAACCGGGATAAGCTGAATTATCATTCGTGGCACGAGAGTCATCTGATTCCCGCACATGATAGTAACCTGCGCATGCTCGATATGGATTTTTCCCTTTTGGATCGTGAGGGAAACAAGACGCTGACGCTGATCGACTATTACCGGGATTACGAGCGGAGTACGGAGCACGCACTCAATCAGATTTTCAAGAATTTCACGGGGGACTGGAGCCGCCTGCGTCGCGATAAGCCGCAGGAGGCAGCAGCAGGCGCACCGACGCTTGGCTTTCGGAACCTGAACCTCCCGGCATCTGCGGGGCGTGATGAATACTCGATCAAGACGATTTACTATGCCTACAAGGATGCGGCTGGTGACAGGATGAAAGGCGTGAAGGTAGATTATACGCCGAATGCAGGGCAATATTACGTTACCGGTACGGTGGATACCTACCAGCGCGGACAGACGTGGCATCCGCCCTATGCTGATACCAGTACGTATCTGGATGAAACGAAAAAGTTCACCTGGACCGATGCGGATGGCAATTCCCATGAGGGCAAGCGGGAATATTATAAGACATCCGTCCACGATTATTATGGCTATTATACCTTTTGGTATAAGGTAGGAGCTTCATTGCGCCTGGTCGATGCCTCAACAGGCCAGACGATATTTCAGCATCATTATGCGGCTGATGATACCGAACGATTCGGCAATGCCCTGCGCAGTGTATTCAATGATTTCTATCGCGACGTTGAGCGGAGCATTGGCGTCAAAGTGGATTAATGGGTGGGGAATCATTTAGGGACGATGGGGATAAGAACCCAAAAAGAGAGGAGGACGATATTATGCGCAGATGGTTTATGATGGTTCTGGTTGTGTGTCTGTGCCTGCTGAACGTTGGCAGTGTTTTTGCGGCGGAGCAGTTCAAGGGTGAGTATACTCGCACGACGGGAAAGGTATGGGCCTATCCGGGGGAGAATGTGCGCTTTATCGTCAGTAACCCCCGTGTAGCAGAGGAATTCCGCTATAAGAACGGGGAGTACCGCCTGCGCTTCAAGGAGCCGGGCGATGTGGAGGTCAGGGCCATCTTTCAGGATCCCGGACAAGAGCCGCTGGTTTATCGCCTGATTTTCCATATTCTGGGTGCGGTCTCGGACGAGAATGCCGTTGATCAGAAATATTATCGCCAGGATGTGCTGGATCTGGTGAACCAGGAGCGGGAAAAAGCGGGTCTGAAACCGTTGCGTTTGGACGACGAGCTCAATCATTATGCAGAGCTCCGCGTGCAGGAAGCGGCGAAATATTATTCACATCAGCGTCCGGATGGCAGTGATTTCAATACGATTGTGCCATCCGGTCAGGCCGGTAAGTTTGCTGAGCTGGGAGAAAATCTTCAGCGGGGAGCGAATTCGCCTGTTACGGTAGTGGCGAACTGGATGCTTTCTCCTACGCACAAGGCCAATATCCTTTATCCAGATTACAATCTCAAACTTCGCAGGTGCGTAAGCGCCTGTGAGCCTTGAAAAATCAATATTT
>CAZFFA010000216.1:0-4617 GCA_964517955.1 uncultured Jutongia sp.
AGGGTATTGCTGCCATGATAAATTATGTAAGTGGCAAGTCTGTTAAAGACAATGAAAAAACTATGTCAGAGGAAATGCTGAACATTAAATCAGGACAGGTGACATATGCTGTAAGAGACACCAACATGGATGGAAAAGAGATCAAACAGGGTGACTTCATGGGTCTTACAGATAAGACAATTGTTGCTGTTGAAAAAAATGTTGAAGATGCAACAAAAGCTCTTATTGAAGCAATGCTCGATGATGATTCGGAGCTTGTAAGTCTTTACTATGGTGCTGATGTGACTGAAGAACAGGCTGAGGCTATGGCAGATACAATAATTGCAGCTCATGATGATATAGAGGTTGAAGTACAGTTTGGCGGTCAGCCAATATATTCATACTTCGTATCGGTAGAGTAATAGAAAAATAGTTACTTTTAGCACCGTCAGGATTATCTGTGGTGTGAACAGAAACGAAAAAGAGGATGCTTAGATGGAACTTAATGATAGAATCAGAACTATTAAAGGCATCGGAGAAAAAAGCGAGAAGCTCTTCAATAAGCTGGGAATATATACAGTGGAAGAGCTTCTTTCATTTTATCCGAGGGAATACGATATATTTGGAAGTATAGAACCTGTAAGCAGTGCATCAGAAGGTAAGACAATGATAATAGAAGTAAGTCTCGCCGCACGTCCACAGCTTTTTAAAAGAAAAAATCTTAATCTGATACAATGTCGTGTGCGTGATGCAGGCGGAAGTATTATGGTTGTATGGTTCAATATGCAGTTTTTGCTCAAGACACTTCATGTGGGAACACGTTATATACTGCGTGGCCGTATCGTGAATAGAAATGGAATGCTTGAGATGCAGCAGCCAAAGATGATTACAAGACAGGAGTATGCCAATATGGTTGGGAAGCTGCAGCCGGTATATCCACTTACGGCAGGACTTACTAACAATGCTGTGGCCAAAGCTGTTTCCACAGCTTTGGCGGGGGCTGATCTCAATGGTGATTTTCTGCCGGCAGATATCAGAAAAACATACAATCTTATTCAATGGAAAAAGGCAGTTAGTTCAATACATTTTCCCAAAAAAAAAGAAGAATGCATAGAGGCGAGAAGAAGGCTTGTATTTGATGAATTTTTCCTTTTCGGACTTGCAATGAATCAGCTCAAGAGTACGAAACACAAAAAAAAGTCGCAGTTTATTCTAAGTGATTATGAAACAGTAGAAAAACTTATAAAGAAGCTTCCGTATGAACTTACAGCCGGACAGAAAAAAGCATGGGATGAAATTAAAGAAGATGTGGCATCAGGCAATATTATGAACAGGCTTATTCAGGGTGATGTAGGCTCAGGTAAAACAATAATTGCGATACTCGTTCTTCTTCTTGCTGTAAGCAGTGGATATCAGGGGGCTATAATGGTGCCGACAGAAGTCCTTGCAAAGCAGCATTATGAGTCATTTACAGAACTTCTTGAGGAATTTGGAATTCGCATAGGACTCCTTATCGGTTCTCTTACAGCATCTGCAAAGAAAAAAGTGTATGCGGAACTTGAAAATGGAGAGATAGATATAATTATAGGCACACATGCACTTATTCAGGAAGGCGTAAAATTCAATAATCTTGCAGTAGTAGTAACAGATGAACAGCATAGATTTGGTGTAAGGCAGAGAGAAGCATTTTCTGAAAAGGGAAATGAACCTCACATGCTAGTAATGAGTGCAACGCCGATACCACGTACTCTTGCCATCATTTTATATGGAGACCTTGATGTGTCAGTTATAGATGTACTTCCTACAGGAAGATTACCTATAAAGAACTGTGTAGTTGGAACTAACTACAGGACACAGGCATATACTTTTATGCAGAAAGAGATAGATGCCGGTCATCAGGTCTATGTCATATGTCCGATGGTAGAAGAAAGTGAAAATATGGAAGCTGAGAATGTAACGGATTATGCAGAAACACTTCGTCAGAAAATGTCACCTGATGTCAGAATAGAATGTCTTCATGGTAAGATGAAAGCTGCTGCAAAGAATGATATAATGGAGCGTTTTGCTTCGCATCAGATAGATATACTTGTATCTACTACAGTTATAGAAGTAGGTATAAACGTACCGAATGCAACAGTTATGATGATAGAAAATGCAGAAAGATTTGGTCTTGCACAGCTTCATCAGCTTAGAGGAAGAGTTGGACGGGGAAGTTTTCAGTCATATTGTATATTTATGGCAGGCAATACATCTAAGGAAACAATGCAGAGACTGTCTATACTTGGTGAATCCAACGATGGTTTCTATGTGGCAGAGCAGGATCTTAAGATGCGTGGACCGGGTGATTTCTTTGGTATACGTCAGAGTGGCGAACTTGACTTTAAGCTCGCTGATATATATCAGGATGCCGATCTTTTGAAAGCTGCCAATGAAGCCGCCGGAAGATTTGAGCTTGAAGATATATCACTTATGTGTAAAAAGTACGACAAACTTCGTCAGAAGATAGGGTCATATACAGGAGATGTGTCACTGTAATTCATAGCGCAGCCTGCATATGTAAAATCAAAAATCTTATATCATTTATGCGTTTTATATATCAAAAAGCAGACAGCGAAATTTATAAGGTATCTTGTCCTTGAATTTTTATAAACGTCATAGTAGAATAAATTCAAGTGTGCGTGGATAAATAGTTGTTTTATAGTTATTTCAAATAATTATAAAGTTTTTGGATTATAGATGGAGGAAAGAGATGGCATGTTTGCATTATTCAACTGATGAGCTGTTTGAAATTGGACAGAACAATTATGACAAATTAATATCATACTGTGAAACTTTAGATTTAAATGGTTTTTGGAATAGTGCCAGACAGGTTATGCAGAAGTCAAGTACGGAAGTGCTTGATATATATGTTCAGTCAGTTCTTATGAATCTTGCACTTCATTGTGGGGAGGTTCTTGAAAGTCAGAAGAAGTATATGTGCGTTATAACGGGAACAAATCCTCTTGGTGTATCTGAAAAAGAAGATATCACAGAGGAAATGGCTTCAGACAGCAGAAAAATGTATGAACTTCCCCCTGTACTCTTACAGCTCTGTGGTCTATACGACAAAGAAAACAGGGCTGATATGACAGAAATGTTTCTTGATGCATTTTTAAATGTACTTTTGTGCATGGCATATCTCAATGATGGAAAAGATCATAAGATAAATGAATTTATACAGAAATACTATGATAAAATAAGTAATTTTGTGATAACACGTTCGGAAGAAGAAAATAATATGTATATCACAAAAAAACTTACATCAGATAAGATAGAGTGTGATGTAGAGTGGCTTCATGAACAGAAGGAAAAAAGAAAACAGCTTGAAGAAGCAGAAAAAGAAAAGTTAAAGCTTGCCCTTAAAAGTACACAAAATATAGAAAATGATAAAAAATCTGACAGGCAGCCGGAGATAAAGGAAAAAAAGTCTAAAATCTCTAAAAAGAAGGAAAAGGCAGACAAGCGTCTTGACGAAGAAAGATTAAGAAAGGCGGCTGAGTTCAGACAGAAAACACTCGAACATCAGATGAAGGAAGAGGAACAGGCAAGAGAGCAGTTCCAGATAGTAAAAAAGAGACTTAAAGACAGGGAAAAAGCAGAGAGAGAAGCTCATGAGAAGCGTATAAAAGAACTTATGGATGAGCTAAATTCGCTTGTTGGTCTCAATGAGGTGAAAGAAGAGATTCAGTCTCTTATAAATCTTATAAAGATACGCAAGTTAAGAGAAAAAATGAATATGCCTACTATGAATATGACATATCATATGGTGTTTACTGCAAGTCCCGGTACAGGTAAGACTACTGTAGCAAGAATAGTTGGAAAGATATATAATGAGCTTGGAATATTGTCAGATGGCAAGATGATAGAAACTGACAGATCGGGTCTTGTTGCGGGCTATGTAGGCCAGACTGCCATCAAGGTGCATGAGATAGTTGATGAGGCTATTGGTGGTGTGCTTTTTATTGATGAAGCATATTCGCTTGTTAATCCGAATGTTCCAAATGACTTTGGTATGGAAGCTGTTGATACACTGGTTAAACTTATGGAGGATCACAGGGATAATCTGGTTATAATAGTTGCAGGCTATACAGAAGAGATGAAGACATTTTTAAAGAGTAATACAGGTCTTATCTCAAGATTCAATAAATTTATAGATTTCAAAGATTACTCAAAAGACGAACTTGTTGATATCATGGGAGTAATGGCAGAAAAGACAGGGCTTGTTGTTGAAGAAGAAGCAAAGAAGAAAGTAAGAGCTGTCCTTGAACATATGGAAGAATCTGAATGGAAAAGCTTTGGAAATGCAAGAGGAATACGTAATCTTTTTGAAAAAATAGTCACTAATCAGGCAAACAGACTTGTTACTCTGGAAGAGCCGACAAGAGAACAGCTTATGACTATTATAGCTGATGATGTATAAGATTTGTTACAGTCAGAGTTTAAGTACAGCAGCTTTGCAGGCTGTAACGTTTGACCGTAATAGAGGAATGTGTTACAATACGATGTATTGATATTTTTACTTTATAGGTAACAATTCAGCCATGTATCTTTAATCAATACATATATAGGAAATGTTTTGTGAGGTATATATGAGAGTTA
>CAZFFA010000217.1:0-4613 GCA_964517955.1 uncultured Jutongia sp.
ATTTAAAGAAAAGCCTGAAAAATCAATGATTTAGGGCTTGACATTATAGGAAGGACGGACTGTTACTAATGATGGTAATTTTAATAAATTAAATGGAGGAAATGAAATAATGACAAATGCAGAAAAAGCTATTGAGCTTCATAAAGAATGGAATGGAAAAATAAATACAACACCTAAATGCCACGTTAATTCACGTGAAGATCTTGCTATCGCATATACTCCCGGTGTTGCCGAGCCTTGTAAGATAATTGCTAAAGATAAAGAAGAAGCCTATAATTATACAATCAAGTCAAATACTGTAGCCGTTGTATCTGACGGAAGTGCTGTTCTTGGTCTTGGCAATATAGGTCCTGAAGCTGCAATGCCTGTTATGGAAGGAAAAGCTGTTCTTTTCAAAGAATTTGGTGATGTCAATGCATTTCCTATATGTTTAGATACACAGGATACAGAAGAAATCATTAAAACAGTTATCAACATCGCTCCTGCTTTCGGAGGAATCAACCTTGAAGATATATCTGCTCCAAGATGTTTTGAAATAGAAGAAAGACTTAAGGAAGCACTTGATATTCCTGTTTTCCATGATGACCAGCATGGTACTGCTATCGTAGTTCTTGCAGGTATCATCAATGGTCTTAAAGTGGTTGGCAAGAAAAAGGAAGACTGCCATGTCGTAGTAAATGGTGCAGGCTCTGCCGGTGTTGCTATCACAAAGCTTCTTCTCCGCTATGGATTTAAAGATGTTGTTATGTGTGACATTTCCGGAATCCTTGGTAAAAATTCACCTAATCTTAACTGGATGCAGAAACAGATGGTAGAGGTAACTAACCTTGAAGGCAAAGAAGGAACTCTCGCAGATGCATTAAAGGGAGCTGATATATTTGTAGGTGTATCAGCACCGGGAATCGTTACACCTGAGATGGTAGCAAGCATGAATCATGATTCTATCCTCTTTGCCATGGCTAACCCTGTTCCGGAGATCATGCCTGATGTTGCAAAGAAAGCCGGTGCACGCGTTGTTGGTACAGGCCGTTCAGATTTTCCTAATCAGGTTAACAATGTAGTTGCTTTCCCTGGAATCTTTAAAGGAGCTTTGGAAGGACGTGCAACACAGATTACAGAAGAAATGAAGCTTGCTGCTGCACTTGCTATCGCAGGTCTTGTCGATGATAAGGATTTGAATGATGAAAATATCATGCCTGAAGCATTCGATCCACGTGTAGCAAAAGTCGTTTCTGAAGCTGTAAAGGCTCATATCTGATGCGTTGGGGAGAAAAACCATATTATTCATTAGATTATTATCTTAAAGAAAAGTTTGGAGAAAAAGTATACAAGATAGCTCTTGACGGTGGGATGACATGTCCCAACCGTGATGGAAGTATTGATACAAGAGGCTGTATATTCTGCAGTGAAGGTGGCTCAGGTGATTTTGCTGTTCATATGAAAAGTTCTGTATCTGAACAGATTGAAGATGCTATTAACCTGCTGCAGTCACATGGCAAGAAAACAGGCAGTAAATTCATTGCTTATTTTCAATCATACTCCAATACATATGCACCTATAGATTATCTTCGTAAATTATATATGGAAGCTCTTAGCTCACCACATATTGCAGCCCTTTCTATCGGTACAAGACCGGACTGTTTCAGTGATGAAATATATGAGCTTCTCAATGAATGCAACCAAATTAAACCTACATGGATTGAGCTTGGTCTTCAGACTATCCATGAAAAAACGGCTGATTTTATCAGAAGAGGTTATCCTCTAAATACTTTTGAAGAAACTGTAAAGCGGTTACATGATTACAATATAGATATCATTGTACATATCATTCTCGGTCTTCCCGGTGAATCAGATGATGATATAATTAAGACTATACATTATCTTAACACTGCCGGTATACAGGGAATAAAGCTGCAGCTTCTTCATATACTTAAAGGAACTGATCTGGCAGATTATATGCCAAAGATTAAAATATACACTGAAGATGAATATATTAAACTTCTTGTCAGGTGTATTGGAGAACTCTCACCGGATATCGTTATTCACCGCCTGACCGGTGATGGTCCGAAAAATCTGCTTCTCGCTCCGTCATGGAGCAGCAATAAACGCCATGTTCTCAATACACTTGCACATACCCTCAAAGAAGAAAAAATATATCAGGGTAAATTTTTACAATAAATCATCATTAAGAAAGAGGAGATTTGCATGACATCTGAATCATTAAAGCTGTACAAACTGATTATACTATATTTCTTAAGTAAAACATCGCAGCCTATGTCCAATGCCATTATATCTGATTTTATATTGGACAATAATTATACAGATTACTTCTCGATACAGCAGACTTTGACTGATCTTACCGAAGACAAAATGATCAATACTGAACAGACACATTCAAAGTCATACTATACAATTGCACCAAAAGGACAGGAAACACTTGACTTTTTCGGCAATCAGCTTCCTGATGATACAAAACAGCAGATTGAAGATTATCTGATTACCAATAAAATCTCTATAATAAATAATACTACTATCCACACTGACTATACCCGCATAAAACACAAGGAATATCTTGCCAAATGCTCTATTCACGAACGCGGAAGTGTCATTATGGAAGTAGCATTAAATGTTCCGTCTGAAGAGGAGGCAATTCAGGTCTGCCAACGATTTAAAGAAAAGAATGAAGCCATCTTCAGTTATTTATTCAGAACACTTTCTGTAGATGATTAAAATCAACATGTCTACGTAGCAGTTTTTATTAAGAAAGAGGCAATGCAAATGAATGCATCGCCTCTTTCTTAGTTGTTACAGCCTTATTCCATTAAAGAACAATCTTCATAAATTTCTTCTTACCACGTTTAAGTACTATTCCCTCTTCACCAATACTGTCTTTGGCTATCATAGCTTTAACAGCATCAATCTTTTCACCATCTATAGACACACCACCCTGCTGTACATTACGGCGTGCTTCACCATTGGATGCTGCAAGACCTGCCTTTACAAGAAGATTAAGTATACCTATCTGACCATCATTAAAGTCTTCGTCCGTAAGCTTAACCTCTGGCATATCAGCAGCATTTCCACTTGCGAAAAGAGCCTTTGCACCTTCCTGAGCCTTAACTGCCTCTTCTTCACCATGAACAAGCTTTGTAAGCTCAAATGCAAGGATTTCCTTAGCCTGGTTAAGCTGGCTGCCTTCACATTTATCCATCTCATCAATCTGCTCAAGCGGAAGGAATGTAAGCATACGGAGGCATTTAAGAACATCCGCATCAGATACATTTCTCCAGTACTGATAAAAGTCAAATGGTGAAGTCTTTTCAGGATCAAGCCATACTGCACCTGACTGTGTCTTACCCATCTTTTTGCCTTCTGAATTAAGAAGAAGGTTGATTGTCATTGCATATGCATCTTTACCAAGCTTTCTACGGATAAGCTCTGTACCACCAAGCATATTGCTCCACTGGTCATCTCCGCCAAATTCCATATTGCAGCCATATTTCTGATAAAGATTGTAGAAATCAAAACTCTGCATGATCATGTAGTTAAACTCAAGAAATGTAAGCCCCTTCTCCATACGCTGCTTATAACATTCAGCCGCAAGCATACGGTTAACAGAAAAATGAGGTCCTATATCACGAAGGACTTCCATATAATTAAGATCCATAAGCCAGTCAGCATTATTTACTATCATAGCCTTGCCATCAGAGAAGTCAATAAACCTGCTCATCTGCTTCTTAAAACACTCTACATTGTGATCTATTGTCTCCTTTGTCATCATCTGACGCATATCAGTTCTTCCTGATGGATCACCAATCATAGCTGTACCGCCGCCGATAAGTGCTATAGGCTTATTGCCTGCCATCTGTAATCTCTTCATAAGACAAAGAGCCATAAAGTGGCCTACATGAAGGCTATCGGCTGTAGGATCAAATCCTATATAAAATACAGCCTTTCCTTCATTGATAAGTTCCTTGATTTCTTCCTCATCTGTAACCTGTGCAATAAGCCCTCTGGCTACAAGTTCATCATATAATGTCATTTCTTTTCCTCCAAATATTTTTATTAGAACAAAGCAAAAAAATCCTATTGCTTATTTTTATAATATAAAATAAACAAAAGGACGAAAAATACCGTGTTACCACCTTTATTCGCAGTTAACTCACATCAACTGCCTTAGCAGGATACACATAAAAACTTTTTGCTCCATAACAACAATAGTTTCTGATATAAGTTATAAGTATATCCCTGCACTATAACGGGTGCACAACCGTCATAACCTACTAAAAATTCAGTCAGAAGCTCCAAGATGTATTCACAACAGCTTATCCTGCGCCTCTCATCAACCGGCTGCTTTCTGTAAGTATTACCCTGCTGCTACTTCTTCTCTTCACCGCTTTTTACTTAGGCTATTGTAACCAATTGCTTATTTTTTGTCAATAGTGTATGATTACACTAACGATAGCAAATAACGATAGACTGTTGTTCACGCTGTAAAAAACAGCGACAACAACAGCAGATTCAGAAATGGAGGCTTCAATGATTCAGACACTACTTAATAACTAAGACTTCCCATACCTAAAATGGGATTCGCACCTTGAAAACTCTATATT
>CAZFFA010000218.1:0-4606 GCA_964517955.1 uncultured Jutongia sp.
GCTTATGTCTTTCACTTCACCGCTTGGAATTGGTCTTAGCAGTGATGCAGAGTATCTTGATATAGTGCTTGAAGAAAGTGATAAGCTGGATGTAATGGTTGACAGGATCAATTCGGTGATGAATGATGAAATACGAGTTCTTGGATTTACAGAACTTAATGAAGATACAAAACCTTCTATGGCAACACTGGCTGCGTGTGATTATATGATTGCAGTCAAGCCGGAAAGAGAAAGTGCATTTGCAGATGGTATACTTACAAAGGGGGTTCTTGACAATTTCTTATCAAGAGAACATATAGAGATAGTAAAAAAGACAAAGAGATCTGAAAAGCTTGTAGATATCAAGGAAAATATATATCATGCTGCTGTTGATATCGGAAGTTTTTGCAAGATGACCGGAAGACAGTATGGAGAACTTTGCATAAATACAGATTATTATAAGCCGATATTATTCTGTCAGCTTACAGCAGGAAGTATAGTAAATATAAAGCCGGAGCTTGTTATGGAAGCAATCTGTTCATATATGGATGTTCCATTTGAACTGCTCGATTTTCAGATACACCGTATGGAAATGTATGCAGATGCTGATGGCAAAAAGGGTGAGATCCATACAATGACATCGGAGATTCCATGCAGGCTTGTACCGATGTCAGAATATGGAAAAGTCAATATCCTGTGATAGTATATTTAGGCAGCAGGCTGTTTAGAAATGGGGAGTATTATGGATAGCAAAATTCTTGTTACGAGAAATGAGGATAAAATACTTACAATTCAGATAGAGAATGACAGGATTGAAAAAATACAGGCTGAGCCTGCAGATGCTTCTTCAGTTCTTGGCAATGTATATGTAGGAAAGGTCCGCAATATTGTTAAGAATATCAATGCGGCATTTGTAGAGTTCAGGCAGGGAGAGATGGGATATCTTTCACTCAAGCAGAAAAACTGTCCTATTCATACAGACGGAGTACCTTACCAGGAGGGAAGAGTTCTCATTGGTGATGAGATTATAGTGCAGGTTGAAAGAGAGGCTGTTAAGACAAAACCGCCGACGCTTTCAGGTACCATTAATCTTGCAGGAAAATATACTGTACTTATTTCAGGACAGGCAGGAATCAGCATATCATCTAAGATCAAGGATAAAGACACAAGAGAAAGACTTCATAAGATATTTGAGAGATATGTATGTGATGAATATGGGTTTATAGCCCGGACAAACAGTGCTGAAACTGATGAAGATATGCTTGTCAGGGAGATAGAAAGCCTTTCAGAAAGATATAGTGACATGGTTAGGTTTGGCTGCCACAAGGCAAGGTTCAATTGTCTGTACGAAGCTCCACCGGGATATATATGCTCTATCAGAGATTCTTACATTTCTCAGATAACGGATATAATTACTGATGACGAAGAAATATATAATCATATATATGACTTTATGAAACAAAGTCAGAAGTCAGAGATAGATAAACTTGCCATGTGGAATCCTGAACATGGCAAACTAGATGCAGTCTATAATATATCAAGAACACTTGAACATGCCCTTATGCCGAAGGTGTGGCTTAAAAGTGGAGCATATATAATAATTCAGCCTACAGAGGCTCTTGTATCAATAGACGTTAATACCGGAAAAGCAATATCTAAGAAAAAAGACATTGAAAAGACATTTCTTAAAGTCAATCTGGAGGCGGCAAAGGAGATTGCTCATCAGTTAAGGCTCAGGAATCTTTCAGGGATTATAATTATTGATTTTATCGATATGAAAACAGATGAGTACAATAAACAGCTTATGGACTGCCTCAGGCAGGAGCTCTCAAAAGATTCTGTGAGAACGATAGCAGTTGATATGACAAAGCTTGGACTTGTTGAAGTTACACGCAAAAAAGTAAGAAAATCACTTTATGAACAGATATCATAAAACAGGAGGATACCAATGAAGTTTTATATGCCAACAAAAGTTTATCATGAAAAAGATGTAGTTATGGCTCATGCCGATGAAATAGCGGCACTTGGGAAAAAAGCCCTGATCGTAACAGGCAGAGCATCTTCTAAGAAAAACGGTTCTCTCGAGGAGGTAAAAAGTGCACTTGAAAGTAAAAATACTGAATATATCATGTATGATAAAATAGGAGAAAATCCAACTATAGATATGGTTATGTCTGCTGCGGATATGGGAAGAAGTGCGGGAGCTGATTTTGTTATCGGAATCGGTGGAGGTTCACCTATGGATGCAGCAAAAGCCATCGCTCTTATGGTACAGAACCGCGATACATCATCAGAGGTACTGTATCAGGCTGTAAAACTTAAAGCGCTCCCTGTAGTAGAGGTGCCTACAACATGTGGAACAGGTTCTGAGGTTACTCCTTATGCCGTACTTACAAGAAATGAGCTTGAAACAAAACAAAGTATAAGCCATAAGATATTTCCAAAGCTTGCACTGATAGATTCCAAATATCTTGAGAATGCACCATTGTCTGTACTTAGGAATACAGCCGTTGATGCACTTGGTCATTTTATTGAAAGCTATTTTAATAATAATGCTGATGACTATAGCAGAATGATATGTCAGTATGGACTAAGCGTATGGGCGGAAAATATACCTGTGCTTCTTGGCGAAGAAGCAGATGAAGATACATATGATTCGATGCTTCTTGCATCAACACTTGCCGGTATGGCTATAGCGCACACAAGTACAACCATACCTCATGGCTTAAGCTATTATATGACCTATCATAAAAATGAACCTCATGGTAAAGCTGTGGGCATGTTCCTTCCGGGCTATCTGAATGTTATCAGTTCTGAATTTGAGGGTGAAGTTAAGAGTATACTTGAGATCCTTGGATTTGAAAGTATTGAACAGTTTACATTCTTTATTAAACAGGTAATTGGTGACTTTGATATATCTGACAGTGATGCAGAACGCATGGTTAGCGATATTATGAAGAATCCACGTAAGTTAAATGCTGTACCTGTTAAGATAACGGAAGACGAACTATCTGATATGGTCAATTATATACGTTAATAGTATCACGGTAACCATATTTCTATAATGGAGGAATAATATGGAACAGGATGAGATTATAATTAGAAGAGGCATAGTACATATACTTGACGGAGAACTTGGCTATCCTGTCTTTTCAGAACAGCTTCTTGACATGAATCCGGATGTAAATGATTTTTTCAGGCAGCATATTTATAAAATCATGTCGGGTGATGATATGAAAAGATGTTATTTTGATGATAGCGAAGAAGAGTCCGATATGTATAAGCTTGTAAAATCATTTGATGAAGAAAATATGGTAGAAGAAAGCAAGAAAATGGCAGAACTTTTATATGATATCATGAACAGCAATGTATCAATACCGTCTGCTGACCTTGCCATAATATCATTTCAGGTAAATGGAGATAAGTATCTTGCAATCCTCAAGATGAATTACAAAGAAAGTTATGTTCATATGACAAATTCAGATGAAGGAGCCAATGTAAACAGCATAATAAAATACCAGTCTACACTTCCGGCATCTTCAACAAAGCTGTCCGAGGCTGTCATAATCAATATGGCAGATTATGAAATAAAGATAGTTGAGAAGAAATATGAGGTAAATGGTGAAAAATGCAATTATCTGTCAGAACTTTATCTGAAATGTAGGGCAAGCATGTCATCTAAATCAAAAATGGATATAGTTACAAGGGCAGTTGAACAGGTCAATAAGAAGCACTATTCCGAAGAGCCTGTTAAACAGATGGAAGCAAAGCGCATAATAAAAGATGAGATAGAGCAGAGCGGAACTGTCAATGTAGAAAAAATCAGTGAGAAAATATATGGACAGGTTCCTGAAATAAAAGAAGAATTTGATGCAAAGATGGAAAAGTACCATATGGAAAAAGCTGAGGTAAAACCACAGAGTGAGAAAACTACTAAGAAGTTTGAAAAGCAGTTTTTAAAGACAGATACAGGCATAGAGATAAATATACCAATGGAACAGTATAAGGATATAAATCAGGTGGAATTTATAACAAATCCTGATGGAACCATATCGGTACTTATAAAGAATATCAATAAGATCCTTACAAGATAAAACCGGAATATTTATATATTGATAAATTGATTGATTTAATGGAGGAGAGTATGTTCAGACTTTGGGCAAAGGAATTTAAAGAAAACAGATTGGTAAAAGATATAACAATAACTGATCCTTCAAAAGAAAAAAATCGAACAAAAAAAGTATTTGATGCCGTTGAAGAGGTATGCTATGAGTTTGACCTTGGCAAACCAATATGGTTTGACAACAATATCGATGAATTTAAAAGACATGATAAAACAAGATTTGGCCAGGATAATTTCATAGAATCAATTGACTTTGATTTCCTTGAAATTCACGTGATTGAAGAAGATGAGGTGTGGGAGTGAGAAGGAGAATGTAACAGTTAAGCATTTCGTTGTTAATTATCTGTTCTACTGTAACAGTTCAGCCTTTTATTTCTTACATTCATAAACCTGCCAGCAAGCTGTCAGTCGCTGCTACGCAGCTTTTGTTTATTTCATTTCAGAAATGAAAGGCTATTCTACCATAAAAATATAATAAGCAATACAATGAGCACGCTCAAATAT
>CAZFFA010000219.1:0-4588 GCA_964517955.1 uncultured Jutongia sp.
CAAGCCACCAGCTAGTAATTTGTATGTAAACATACATTACTAGCTGCTTTTGACCCTTGCATCATAATAATAAATCAGGGGAGGGTTATACATGGCAGTTACAATTTTTGCAGCAATAGATGTTGGTTCTCATGAAACATCTATGAGGATTTATGAAATTTCAAAGAAATACGGCGTTCACCAGATAGAATATATCCATCATTCCGCCCGTCTTGGACTTGAAACATATTCAACGAAACATATAAGTTATCACACCATAGATAAGCTTTGTTCTATACTTAACGGCTTTTCTGACAAAATGAAAGAATATGATATAACAAACTATATGATCATTGCAACAAGTGCTCTTCGTGAAGCTGACAATAATCTTATAGTTATAGATCAGGTCAAACAGCGGACGGGATTTACCATTAAAATTCTTAGCAACTCAGAGCAAAGATATATGTGCTACAAATCCATTGCTCTAAAAGAAAATACATTTCATAAGCTGATTCAGAAGGGTACTCTTATAGTCGATGTAGGCGGAGGAAGTATTCAGATTTCACTTTTTGACAAAAATGCACTTATAGCTACGCAAAATATCATGCTTGGTTCTCTTCGTATTCAGGAGATACTTCAGGAAATGAAAAATAAAACTGATAATTATCAAAATCTTGTTTATGAGTATATAGCACATGACCTGCACACATTTGCAAGACTTTATCTTGCAGACCACAAAGTTAAAAATATAATCGCTGTAGGGAACCAGCTTTCAAGCTTTGTGAAATATCTCAGTGTACATCATTTTGGCAATCTTCAGCCATTTGATTCAAAAGGCAATAAAAAGGATTCTATCACCAGACAGGAATATGATGAGTTTTACAATTCCATTACATCACAAAAACCTGAGGAGCTTGCAAAAGAATTAAATACAACCAATGACAGAGCTTCACTCCTTCTTCCTATTGCAATGATCTATCACAATATATTTGAAGAAACTGATGCAGAACTTATATGGTTATCAGGTATTACTATATGTGACGGTATGGCAGCTGATTTTGCAGAACGCAAAGAAAAGATCACACCTGCATTAAGCTTTACGGATGGAATTGTTTCAACTTCAAGAAATATTGCCATGAGATATCAGTGTGACAAAAAACATTCCCAGAGTGTTGAAGCATCCTGTCTCAAAATATTTGATGCTGTTAAAAAGCAGAATAATCTTACAAAGCATGACCGCCTTTTACTGCAGATAGCAGCTATACTTCATAACTGCGGAAGCTACATCAATCTTAATGATGTAGGAGAAAATTCATATAAAATAGTGATGTCAACAGAAATAATCGGTATATCTCATATAGAAAGAGTTCTTGTAGCCTATATAATAAGATACTCCGGACAATATTTTCCAAAATTTGCCGAGATAAGTGATATATTCTCAAAAGAGGAATATATTAAACTTGCAAAACTTAACGCAATACTAAGACTTGCTGATGCAATGGACAGAAGCCACAGACAGAAATTCCGTGAAGTAACCGTATCAGCGCAAAAAAACAGACTTATTATAACAGGACAAACTCTTTATGATATAACTCTGGAACAGGGAATCTTTGATATGTATTCTGACTTTTTTGAGGAATTATATGGTATCACTCCTGTTTTAAAACAGAAAAAGACATTTTGATTGGGGGAATAAATATGGCAGACAAAAATAATTATCTAAAACCGGAATATTTTTATAATAGAGAACTAAGCTGGATTTCATTCAACTACCGCGTACTCAGTGAATCACAGGATACAAAAGTACCGCTTCTTGACCGACTTCGTTTTCTTGGAATAACTGCGTCAAATCTCGACGAATTTTTCATGATTCGTGTTGCATCTCTCAAAGATATGGTACAGGTTAATTATACCAAAAAAGACATAGCAGGCATGACCCCAAAACAGCAGCTTTCAGCTATAAGTGCCAAAACTCATCAGCTTGTTGCAGATCAGTATTATGTGTACAATCAGCTTCTTATTCCAAGTCTTGCAAAGCATGGTATCCATATAATCTCACACTATGAAGATCTAAACAAAGACCAGTCAAAATATGTTGATGAGTATTTTCACTCAGAGGTATATCCTGTTCTCACACCTATGGCAGTTGACTCTTCACGCCCATTTCCTCTTATACGCAATAAGTCACTCAACATAGGTGCCATACTTAAGATAAAATCAAATGATGATAAACACTCTAAAAGACAATTTAGAGAGCTTTATATGTCACATCACAGTAAAAATTCTTCCGGTGATGACAATGACGATATTGATTTTGCAACTGTTCAGGTTCCTTCCGGACTTCCACGTTTTGTTGAAATTCCTTCTGTCAAAAGCAACGATAAAACATTTATCCTTCTTGAACAGATTATAGAAAAAAACATAGATAAATTATTTATGAACTATGAAATACTGTCCGCTTTTCCGTACAGAATAATGCGAAATGCAGATCTTACTATTGAAGAAGATGAGGCAGCAGATCTTCTTATGGAAATTGAACGACAGCTTAAGAAAAGACAATGGGGTCAGGCAATAAGGCTTGAAGTTGAACATGGAATTGACAAACGAATATTAAAAAGACTTAAAAATGAACTTCAGATTCAGGATGAAGATATTTTTAAGATACATGGTCCTCTTGATCTTACATTTCTTGGAAAACTTGCAGGAATTGACGGATATGATGAACTTAAAGGCAAAGGATATACTCCTCAGCCGGCAAAATGGTTAAATCCATATGACAATATATTTGATAAGATAAAAGAGCATGATGTACTTCTCCATCATCCATATGAAACATTTGAACCGGTAGTTGATTTTGTAAGACAGGCATCAAAAGACCCTGACGTACTTGCTATAAAGCAGACTTTATACCGTGTAAGCAGCCACTCTCCTATCATCGCTTCTCTTGCAGCAGCCGCAGAAAATGGCAAGCAGGTAACTGTTCTTGTTGAATTAAAGGCAAGATTTGATGAGGAAAACAATATCATATGGGCAAGAAAGCTTGAACAGGCAGGATGCCATGTAATATACGGTCTTGTCGGTCTTAAAACACACAGCAAGATCACACTTGTGGTAAGAAAAGAAGAAGACGGCATACGCCGTTATGTACATCTTGGAACAGGTAATTACAATGACAGCACAGCAAAGATTTATACCGATATGGGTCTGCTTACATGTCAGAAGGCTATTGGTGAAGATGCTACTGCTGTATTTAATATGCTTTCGGGATATTCAGAACCTGCAGCATGGAACAAACTGGCTGTCGCTCCTATATGGCTTCGTGATAAATTTACTGAACTTATTAAGCGTGAAATATCATTTGCAAAAGAAGGCAAAAAGGCTTTTATAAAAGCAAAGATGAACTCCCTCTGCGACCCTTATATAATCGCATCACTTTATGAAGCATCTGCCGCAGGAGTAAGAATAGAACTGATAATACGCGGAATATGCTGTCTAAAAACCGGAATAAAGGGAATAAGCGACAATATATCTGTACGCTCCATAGTCGGTGACTTTCTTGAACACAGCCGCATCTTCTATTTCCATAACAATGGATTTGAAGAAGTATATATGGGAAGTGCAGACTGGATGCCACGAAATCTTGACAAACGTGTCGAGATTATGTTCCCTGTCGAGGATGAAACTCTCAAACAGGAGGTCATTGATATACTCAAGGTACAGCTTGCTGACAATACAAAAGCAAGAATAATGCAGCCTGATGGAAGCTATATAATACCAACTCTTCCATCTGATGCCAAAAAGATATGTGCACAGCAGTATTTTTGTAAACAGGCAGTTAAAAATGCCAAAGAGCATGCAAAAAATACTATAGCTGATTCAAGAAAATTTGAGCCGCTTCATTCTGTGCCTGAAGAATAAAAACAATGCCAGAACCTGCTGATTTTCATTATCAGGTTCCGGCATTATTTTTCTATAAGATTTCTATAAGAAGTCAAGAATAGACATCTGATTGCTGTGAGGCATATCTCCCATAAGCCCCATATCTGCCATTGCTTCTGTAACTTTTTCACTTACTTTGCATCTGTTCTTGAAATCCTCTCGTGAAAGGAATTTTCCTTTGGCAGCTTCATCTTCTATCATTTCGGCAGCCTTATCACCAAGTCCGTCAATCGTAGCAAATGAAGGCATAAGTTTTCCATCAACAATCTGGAATCGGTTGGCTTTGGCTCTGTAAATATCAATCTTTACAAAATCAAAACCCCTCGCATACATTTCCTGAACTATTCTCATATCTTCAAATGTATCTTTTTCCTTATCGCTAAGTTCATTTTTTCTTTTCTTATAATCATTCATATAATACTCAAGACGTTCTTTACCCATACACATAAGTTCATAGTTAAATGATGTTGCACGTATGCTGAAATACGCTGCATAGTAGGCAAGTGGATAGTGAACCTTAAAGTACGCAACACGCATAGCCATCATGACATATGCTGCTGCATGTGCTTTTGGGAACATGTATTTTATTCGCTTGCATGATTCAATATACCAGTCAGGAACACCGGCAGCCTTCATATCTTCTTCCATATCAGGCGTCAGTCCCTTACCC
>CAZFFA010000220.1:0-4586 GCA_964517955.1 uncultured Jutongia sp.
CAAGTAGCAGATTTGCTTGCAAATATGCGGGATTGGAGGTGTTTGCAGGATTGCGTAAATTGCCTGGCAATGGAGCAATCCGTGGCATCAGTTTGGGGGGCAAAATACCTTTTGACCCCGATATCTTTATATGAACGTATTAAAAGAATGGAGGATAAAATGAAGATCAAACAGGATAAAATGAGAAATATCGCCATCATCGGCCATGTTGACCATGGTAAGACCACATTGGTTGATGAATTATTAAAACAGAGTGGTGTATTCCGTTCCAATCAGGAAGTGGCAGAAAGAGTTATGGATTCAGGCGACATTGAAAGAGAACGTGGTATAACAATACTTTCAAAGAATACAGCAATCCAGTATAAAGATACAAAGATCAATATTATCGATACACCTGGTCATGCTGATTTCGGTGGTGAAGTTGAGCGTGTACTTAAGATGGTTAATGGTGTTGTACTTGTAGTTGATGCATTTGAAGGCGCAATGCCACAGACAAAGTTTGTTCTTAAGAAAGCTTTAGAGCTTGAGCTTCCTGTTATCGTATGTATCAATAAAATTGACCGTCCGGAGGCACGTCCTGATGAAGTAGTCGATGAAGTCCTTGAACTTTTCATTGACCTTGACGCCAATGAAGAACAGCTTGACTGTCCTTTCATATTTGCATCAGCAAAACAGGGTATTGCTTCATACAGTGCTGATGAACCGGGTACAGACATGGTTCCTCTTTTTGATACTATACTTGATTACATTCCGGCTCCAGAAGGTGATCCTGATGCAGGAACACAGGTTCTTATAAGCACAATAGATTATAGTGAATATGTTGGACGTATCGGTATCGGCAAGGTTGACAATGGTTCTGTAAAAGTAAATCAGGATGTTGTAATCGTTAACCACCATGACGAATCTAAGAAGCAGAAAGTTAAGATAAGTAAGCTCTATGAATTTGAAGGACTTAATAAGGTTGAAGTTACTGAAGCCGGAATCGGTTCAATTGTCGCAATCTCAGGAATTTCAGATATTCATATCGGAGATACAATATGTTCTCCTGAAAATCCTGTTGCAATACCTTTCCAGAAGATCTCAGAGCCAACTATTGCCATGCACTTTATGGTCAATGACAGCCCTCTTGCCGGTCAGGAAGGTAAGTTCGTAACATCACGTCATCTTCGTGACAGACTTTTCAGCGAATTAAATTCTGATGTAAGTCTTCGTGTAGAAGAAACAGACAATACTGACAGCTTTAAAGTTTCAGGTCGTGGCGAACTTCATTTATCTGTCCTTATTGAAAATATGCGTCGTGAAGGCTATGAGTTTGCTGTAAGTAAAGCAGAAGTTCTTTATAAAACAGATGAAAGAGGCAACAAGCTTGAGCCTATGGAACGTGCATTTATTGATGTTCCTGAAGAATTTGCAGGTAATGTCATCGAAAAACTCAGCAACCGTAAAGGTGAACTTCAGGGAATGGGTTCTATCGGTGGTGGATTTACACGTCTTGAGTTCGTTATTCCATCCCGTGGACTTATCGGATATCGTGGTGAATTTATGACTTCTACAAAAGGTAATGGTATCATGAATACTGTATTTGAAGAGTATGGACCATATAAGGGCGAAATTGCTTACCGTAAACAGGGTTCTCTTATCGCATTTGAATCAGGTGAAACTGTTGCATATGGTTTATTCAGTGCTCAGGAACGTGGTACACTCTTTGTAGGACCGGGCGAAAAAGTATATGCAGGTATGGTAATCGGACAAAACGGCAAAGCAGAAGATATTGAATTAAACGTATGTAAGACAAAACATCTTACAAATACACGTTCATCTTCCGCTGATGATGCCCTTAAGCTTATCCCACCAAAAGTTCTTAGTCTTGAAGAGGCTCTTGAATTTATTGATACAGACGAATTGCTTGAGATCACACCGGAAAATCTTCGTATAAGAAAGAAGATCCTTGATTCTACACTTCGTTTCCGTTCAAAGAAAAAATAATATTTATAAATCCTGCATATCTTTTGCAACGATTTATTTCATAAAAAAAGACCGGAAAATTTCCGGCCTTTTTTTTACCTTATCAATGTGTTTTACCTAAATTCCTGATAAATTCTTCTATTCTTCTGTTCCTGTATTATCATCTTCTTCAGGAGGATTTACATCATCCTCAGGTGTATTGGTAGGTTCCGGTGTTGCAGTTACCTCCGGTTCCTTAGTTGTCTCCGGCACTACATCCTTCTTACTGTCATTCTTCCTGATCCTGACTTTTACCCTGCCATTGTTTTCTATTGTGTACGACTCTCCAATACTCATTAAAACTTTAAGGTTATATGTTCCCTCTTCCAGACCATCACAGTTGACATACGCACTTACACTTTCAGCTTTAAGGCTGCTCATAACAGAAGCCCTTCCTGATACACGTATATTTACAACATCACTCTTGTCAACTATTTCTGCTGAATATCCGTCTTTTAAAGATAAAATGCGAATATCAGATGTTTTAATCTGCAGTACTTTTGTAATATGCGGCTCAATTGTTATCTTAATAGAAAGCGTCGCATTTTCCTCAAGTGCTGTTACCCCTTCCGGAAGGTACTCTGAAACAACAATATTCTGTTCAAGCTTTGAAGACAAACTTGTCATTCCTGTGATATCAACAGGAATTGTCAATTCTGATATCTTTGCCAAAGCCTTTGAAGAACCCGCCACATCTATCTCTTCCGGCAGGCAGCTTGTTTCAACATAATCATATCCCTCTGCTGGATTGCCTTTAACCTTAATGTTGACCGGTATTCTCTTATTTTCCAACAATTCAGCTACAACCTTGACTCTGTCTACACTATATGACAATGTACTTGATTTCACTTCATTTCCATTCTCATCATATGCTGCAGGTCTGAGTTTCCTTGAAAAATCACCTGAAATTCCATTTACATTGAGTACAACCTTTACAGATTCAATCTGCTCTATAGTTGATTGTCCACCCATAACCTCGATCATATTGGGCTTTGCAATGCATTTACCTATCGTATATCCTTCTTCGGGTGTACCAACTGTTTCGATTGATATTTTCACCTGTTTTTTTGCCATGTTTTCTAGCGCAACTTTTAGTACCTGATTGCACTCAAGTGTAACCTCTGACGATACATGCTTATTTAACACAGGAACTATGGCGACTGCATTTACAGATGAAAGGTCTGACAAATCAGCGGTTGCACTTATATCGTCTGCATTCAATTTATCAACAACACTCTTTTTGCCTTTCACCTTGACATTTGCGGTGCTTCCTTCTATTATCTCATATACTTTATTGACAGACTTCAATGCATCTTCATTGATTGTCTGAACTGATACACTAAATGTCCTCGTTTTGTATGGATCATCTATATTTATTATGATCATCCAGACGATCAGTGCTACAAGTATAGAACCAAGCTTGATTCCTATATTGTTTAAAAGAACTTCTTTAACAGCTTCTTTTCTGTCTTCACTTTCCTTCATCTACATCCCTCACTTTCCGCTCCAGGGTATGATATTTCTATTTTTCTTTTCTTACTATATTAAAATTAAATCTTTTTTTCTTCTTTTCTCCTGCGACATTTCCCTGCATCTCGATAAGCTTCTTCTTGAGTAACTCACCATCTATATTTCTAAGGAGTTTACCACCTATTGCAACAGAAATTTTACCTGTCTCCTCTGAAACAATGATTGTAAGACTGTCACTTACCTCACTTATTCCAACACCCGCTCTATGCCTTGTTCCAAGCTCTTTTGATAAGCCAAGATTATCTGACAAAGGCAGATAACACGTTGCAGAAACTATTCTGTCACCTCTGATTATAACTGCACCATCATGAAGTGGTGTATTATGTTCAAATATATTGATCAAAAGCTGACTGCTTATTGCAGAATCTATATTTATACCCGTTCTTTCATACTCTGACAAATTAATATCTTTTTCCATTATGATAAGTGCACCTGTTTTTGCTTTTGCAAGTTCAACAGTTGCTCTCACTATCTCATTGATAGATTTATCCTTAAACCTTTTATTCTTGTCCTTCTGATCATCAAACGGAATAATTGATTTCACAATATTTTTCTTACCAAGGTCTTCCAATGCCTTACGAAGCTCAGGCTGGAATACTATAAGAAGTGCCGTAATTCCTATGGCAAGAGTTTTATTGAATATCCATAATATAACACTCATATCAAGAACATAGGCAACCAGATAACATAAAAACAGTAAAATAATACCTTTTACCAAAGTCCACGCTCTTGTATTCTTTACCCACAAAATCCCATGATATATAACAAATGCCAGAATAAGTATCTCTAGCAAATCAATCATCGTCATCTGTGGAAGAGACAAATAATATGCATAATCTTTAATAGTTGAAATAATTGTCTCCATTAATTCCTCCTGACTAATTGCTACTTTTCATCATCCAAATCTTCTTTGTCAATTGCTACTTTAAAATCAAAATCATGATCAAGTTCTTCCTGATCTTTTTTATCGTTCTTTTTCCCGCCAAAGGCACTCTGTAATTTCTGCACTCCCTCTTCCTCGATATAACTTACTGTTTCAGAAAGATGATGTG
>CAZFFA010000221.1:0-4516 GCA_964517955.1 uncultured Jutongia sp.
CTTATATCATTTATGCGTTATACGTATAAAAAAGCAGACAGCGAAATTGATTCGTAAAAAATAATTGACATCCATCCTGATCAGTGCTAGTATATATGCTACGATATAGCAATAAATAATGCATATGTCTGTAAAACCAGTTATAAGTTATGCAAATCTGCATATACTTTACAACAAGGGGTTGTACTGGTTTCGACGGGCTCACTGCAGATGGAGAAGCTGTTCGTGGCTGGACACCACGTTAAAAGTTCAATTTAAAATTAAACGCTGAAAATAATAATTTAGCATTAGCTGCCTAATTGCAGCTCATCGGTCTTTGTAATCCGCGACGAAGGTAGCCGGTGTCAACCAGCGGAACCCTCTATTGCCAAAGCTTTGCGGCATTAGAAAATTCATGAAGCTACTGAAGGATAAAGCCTGTTAGTGGGCGTTATCCGGAGGGAATGTCAAAACACTGACTATGACAGTAGAAGTACATTGAATCTGGGTTCGGACCGGGGTTCGACTCCCCGCAGCTCCACTAGTGGAAAAACCGCTGTAAATACCGTAATTACGGTACTTACAGCGGTTTTTGTTTGTTCTGTCTACTGCCATTCTTCTATCACACAGGTATGATGCTTCCTGTCATTTCCTTCTGCATCATAATTGATTCCAACAAGAAGAATCTTATCACTATAACCGGATAATGCTCCCTGATATTTCTTCTCTTTTATCTGACTTATCGCTGTTTCTGCTGATTTATTATACTTAAGTTCTACAATCATTGCCGGTCTGAACCCGGCATTTGATCTAGGAATAAATGCAAAGTCGGCAAATCCTTTTCCTGCCGGCAGCTCACGAACGATATTGTAGTATGCCGGTGCTGTAAAATATGCCATTGTAAGAACACAGCTTAAGGAGTTTTCATCATTGTATTTAAGAACTGATGTATATGTGTCATGGGCAAGCTCTACCAGTTCTGCAACTCTTTCTGCATTTCCATCTATAGTTTCATAAAGCAATTCATCACAACTTGAAATAGCTTTTGCTATCTCTGACCATTCACCTGTCTGCAATGCCGCCTCAAATGCTGTTGCCACTTCATAGTTTGGTATATACGCTTTCTTTCTGTCTGCATCATACCCAAGATATCCAAGATGGATGAGAGCAGTAAGTGCATTATCTTTTGAGCCAATAACAGACAGATCATTGCTAAATGTATTTGTATTTACACGTACTTTTCCACCTGCAAGCATAGTCATGACATCAGCCTTAAGCCCAGCATAATTCATCGTTATAAATGTATTGATTGATGCAAAAGATGATGTATTCTTCCAGTATGAATCATATCTTTTTCTATTCAATGCCATAGATACAGAATTAGGATTGTACATATGAAGTCCATCTATAAGATAACCATTATACCATGCCTTCATAGTATCAAAATCCATATCATATTTTTCGCAAAGTTCTTTTACTTCTTCTTCTGTAAACCCATAATACTGTGTAATCGGATAAGAATCTAACATCGTGTATTCTTCAAAATTATTCAGAGCCGACTCGTCCTTAATCTTCTTAATAGGCAGAATACCTGTAATATATCCCAATGCCAGAAATGATTTTGATTCTTCTGATTTGAATAATGAATGAAGGAACTGAAGATATTTGTGTACCAGTTCCCGGTCATCACTGTTTCTTATGACACAGTCCCACTCATCTATTATTATCACGAATGGGATATTGGTTATAGAATAAACCTCCTTTAAAGTTTTTTCTCATTATCAGATATATTATAACATACTTTTTCCAAAAAACCCTTACACTTACTATATAAAGCGAATACTTTTTTTCACTTTTAGATTGCAAAAAATTCAAATATGCTTTATACTGTTAAATCGTAGCAGTTTTGCTATAATATGTAAATTATACAAGATAAATAATTTTAATATAAGGAGTATAGAAAAATGAGTAAAGTAGTTAAATTTGGTGGTAGTTCACTTGCTTCTGCAACACAGTTTGCAAAGGTAGGTAAGATTATAACATCTGATCCTGACAGAAAATATGTAATTCCTAGCGCACCTGGCAAAAGAAATTCTGCTGATACAAAGGTTACAGATATGCTTTATGCATGTTATGACCTTGCTAAAGCTGATAAGAACTTTGATAAGGAGCTTAAGAAGATAAAGGAACGTTATGATTCTATCATCAATGGTCTTAATCTTAAGCTTTCTCTTGATGAAGAATTTAAAACTATCAAAGAAAATTTTGCAAAAAAAGCAGGTTCACAGTATGCTGCATCAAGAGGTGAATACCTCAATGGTATCATCATGGCTAATTATTTAGGTTATGAATTTGTTGATGCCGCTGATGTTATCATGTTCAATGATGAAGGGGAATTTCTTGATGATCTGACAGATGCAAAGCTTAAAGAACGTCTTAAGAATGTAAAGGCTGCTGTAGTTCCGGGCTTCTACGGAGCAACGGAAAAAGGCGAGGTCAAGACATTTTCCCGTGGCGGCTCTGATGTAACAGGTTCTATCGTTGCCAAGGCTGTACACGCATCATGCTACGAAAACTGGACAGATGTTTCCGGTTTCCTCATTGCAGATCCACGTATCATTGACAATCCTGAACCAATCAAGATCATCACATATCGTGAACTTCGTGAGCTTTCATACATGGGTGCAAGTGTTCTTCATGAAGATGCTGTATTCCCTGTACGCCAGGCAGGTATCCCAATCAATATCCGCAATACAAATGCACCTGATGATCCAGGTACTATGATCGTAGAAAATACATGTCATCATTCAGCATACACAATTACAGGTATTGCAGGAAAGAAAGGTTTTGTTGCTGTAAATATCGATAAGGATATGATGAACTCAGAAGTTGGCTTTGGCCGTAAGGTCCTTAGTGCATTTGAAGAAAATGGAATCAACTTTGAGCATGTACCATCAGGTATCGATACTATGACAGTATTCGTACATGAACCAGAGTTTGAAAAGAAAGAACAGGCTGTAATCTCTGCTATTAAGCGTACAGCTAAGCCTGACAGCATCGAACTTGAAACAGATCTTGCTCTTATCGCTGTCGTTGGACGTGGTATGAAATCAACACGTGGTACAGCAGGAAGAATCTTCGCTGCACTCGCACATGCCAATGTAAATGTTAAGATGATCGATCAGGGTTCTTCCGAGCTTAATATCATCATCGGTGTAAGCAATGCAGACTTTGATACAGCTATCAGATCAATCTATGATATATTTGTAACAACACAGTTATAATCCCTTGATAAACACCGTTTTTATCAAAAAATAAGTCCCTCAGAGCTGATATAATTCTTATATTGAATAAATCAATAAAAGGTTATATCAGATGAGGGGCTTTATTTATGACAAAGTCGATTCATTCTTTATTATCTTATATCCCATCTTTACTTCTCTTCTGACATCGTCTTCATTTTCTATCATACTAAGAAGCATATTGGAAGCTTCGGTTCCGCTTGTCTTATAGTAATAATGAGCTGTTGTAAGGCTTACTGCTGCCACTTTTCCCATCATTGTATCACCTATGCCTGTAAGCTGTACCTGTTTGGGGACATTTATCCCATGCTCCTTAAGATACATAAGAGAACCCACCGCAATACTATCTGTAGCGCAGAATATAGAATCAATATCAGGATTACATTCCATAAGTTCTTTTGTCATATCATAACCTGTATTGTATGAAAATGCTCCTGTTCTGACATTGTCCTTTTTAAACTTCTCTATATCAGCAGGTGAACTTAGATTATCTCCATAATCTTCCATTACTGCATCAATAAATCCATTGTAACGGTTCTGGCCTGCTGCAATATCTCTTTCAGTGACACCTATAAATGCCGGATGCTTTCCACCTGCAAGCAGACATTTTGTAAGCTCTTTTGAGGCATTGTAATCATCATGATAGACACATGAATACTCTTCACTTCGCTGACCTAATACAACTATAGGAAGGTTTATCTCTTTCATTACCTTATAATGTTCTCTCGTGAGAATTGTTCCTATAAGAATAATCCCATCAACCTGATTTGCCTTAAAAAGCTTCATATACTTTATTTCCTGCTTTTCGTCATTGTCAGTATTGCCAAGCAGAAGCTGGTAGCCCGCCTGATTAAGGACTATACTTATACCGGCAACCATTCTGCTTACTGATTCTGAATTGATCTTTGGAAGTATCACACCTATCATTCTGGTCTTCTTACTTCTTAGCTGTCTTGCCTGTGCCGATGGCTTATAGCCAGTTTCATCTATTACTTTCTTTATCTGAAGCCTTTTCTCTTCACTTACATATCCGTCATTCAGATATCTTGAAACTGTTGCTCTTGATACACCTGCTATTTTTGCTATCTCATTTATATTCATATGATATCACCTGCATTTATATAGTATTTTCCTAACTTATGATTATATCAACATTCTATATCTTAAGCAACTTATGTTTATTTCGAATAAATTTCGCTGTACGCTTTTTGATATGTAAGACGCATAAATGATAT
>CAZFFA010000222.1:0-4484 GCA_964517955.1 uncultured Jutongia sp.
AGGGTCTGTTAGGGACTTACACCCATTAGCCGATATACATGCTAGTCAAACCTAAAAGTTTAGTTTTAATAGCTGATTTTTAAAAGAGATTTGCTTCTTGCTAAACTATATCATTCTTCTCCACTTCATTTTTAAATCTTGTGTATAGGAGTTTAATGTTCTCTTCCATATCTGTTATTAATTCTTTCGGGAAATTTTTATTATCGGCATAATCCCTTGGAATTTTATCTATTACTTTATCGTCATAACATAGTGGGGAGTCAAGACATGCTGGTTGACAGAACCACCCGTTTTGGGCAAAAGACAATCCATATCTCCTGATATAACCAGCAGATGAATTGCATAAAGAAAAGGGTAAGTCATTGCATATTTTGTTTCTTTCGACATTTATATATATGCCAATGTAATCGTCAGAAATAGCCATCTGCTTATTTAAGCTGTTACATATAAGCATCTTTGCAATAATCCAAGCTTTAATATACTTGTTCGTAGTGAAGTTATCAGCATTAATACTTAGAAATTTCTCACGCTCCTCAAAATTGCAAATATCCTTGGAAATATCTTTAACAAGATTCTTTGAATCAAGAAGAGACAAGAAAACATCTTGTTTATAACAACTATTATAGTTGTCTATGTAGTTATCATATATAACGTTTCGCCCCTCTGCATCGTATGATCTATAACTTGCATGGCCTACTTGGTCGCCAAGATCATGTAGAACTCTAAAAGTTACATATAAGTTATAAAGTTTTTTCTCTTTTTTACCTTCATCGCCAGACATTATATTTGAAAGTGTAAGGAGGTTCTTATATCTTTGTCTGTACGATTCTGGCCTCATGTCGGATTCATTCCAAATAATAGACAAGTCAAAATATAAGAATGTCTGTTTTTCCCAATCTTCAATTGGCGAATTGTTTGACATTTTTTCTTTGTATACCTCGTCTTGATCGTACCACGAACTTATGTTCTTTATGCCAACATTAGGATCGTTGAATGACATGAGTTCGTCCATAGTATTACTTTTTGCAATCATAGAGAGTATGCCTTGCCAAGCAATATACTTCTTTTCCTTATCTCTTTCAAGGTAACCATCAAAGAAGTTTTTTATGATTCTACGGGCAAATCGTAAAACGGCTTTGCTATAGTTGTTTCCGAATAATGCTTTCCTTTCACTGAATGCAATTAGTGGGAGTAAAATGTCTTTATATCTATTTTTTCTTAATTCAGTAAGAGCATTTTCATTATCGTCTCCAATAACATAAGAGATGACTTGATAAAGTTTATCCTTATTAGAAAGTTCTTTAATTAAGCGTGACAGACCTTCAAAGCATTCTTGAATTTTATCAAGAATATCATAACGATCGTTCTCCGATTGCGTTTTATCCATATAGAATTTGCGCAAATTGGAGATTTGCTCTTGCTTTTTGTCAATTTGGCAAAACCAATAATAGAAATCGTTGCTTAGTGCATCAGAGTTTACTTCTTTGTTGTTGTTGGAATCTCTGTTCTCCCAGAACCATTTTTCTCTTTCCTCCCATTGGTCGGAATATTTCTTTCGCTTTACTGTGTCTGCGATTCCTCCTATCATTATTGGTTTTAGGTTTTCTGTGGCGGACAGAGGCTCTCCTGTTGTGTTTATTACTACGAATGTCTCTTCACCATTAAGTCTGTTTCCCATGTCATAGTAAATGACCTTAAGGTTATGAGTTACAAATTTTGCAAATTCTCGAACTTCTTCAAGAGATAAATTATCGTCAATAATTTTATCCATGCTATAAATTGCTCCAAGCATAGATTGAATGGTCATATCCTCATCGTACTCTGAGAAGTACCATGAAGGTCTACCTTCTTTTCTTAAAACTGGAGGAAAATTGCTTGAATTTTCAAAATTCAGTTCTTTGCTATTATCTTGTTTGGAAGTTAAAAAATATTGGCACACTAAATCACTCAGAAAATAAAGCGTACTCTCTCTTATAGCATACAAAAGGTTTGGCTCTTTATCATCATCAATTAACTCAAAATCTGAAATCAAATACTTCTGTAAAGAATTGTCTCCTAATTTTCTGTTCAAGATTCCTAAAAGCAAATAAAGGGTGGTTATTCTTTGCTGTCCATCACAGAGTTGTATTTGACCTTTAGGAGCCTCATAACCATATACGATTCCTAGTGTCAGATTATCTCGCATGCCATTTGTAAGATGATCTTTATATGCACTGATAATAGCTGTCAGAAATTGAGAAACAAGTTCTCCCTGTTTCTTTCCCTCTTTGTCGAAAGTCTCAAGCCCCCAACAATAGTCCCGTTGTAAATCAGGTATAACAATCTTCCACTCTCCACAGAAGATATCTTTGAGCCCGTACTCTTCACCACTAATAAGTTTGTCAATTTTCATTGTAAAAATCTTTAATTATATCCATAACTTCTTTGTAGTATTCTACTATTTCCTTTTCTCTCCAGTATTTACCCGCAAATTTGGAGATTGTATGCAAAAGGTGCCGGCTAGGAACTTTATGGTCTTTTGTTACATTAAAGAAAATACCTTTTTTCTCATCGTAACTTCCTTTATTAAAGCTAGAATTGTCCTCTCTATACAAAAGAACAATATTACCAATGCTATGTTCTGTGATTCTTTTACCACAGATTTTTTCACCACGTTCTTCAATGTCTAGCCTATTTAGCCATATTTTTTTACTATTATCTTTTATATCACTTTCCTTCTTAATTTCTTCTACCTCATCTGATGTACAATCAATGTCATTACCAGAAGAATCATTTTTCATGTATTTGCCATCATCGGTAATATGATACACATCTGCTTTCGCGTATATGTGCTCTAACGTTCTTTTATCAGAATCACAAATATGGAAGTCGAACTTGCGACGCAATTCGTTATCTTCTTTAATATTAAGATAGTAAAGAAATTTAAAACATATACCAGGATTATTTAGATAGACAAATTCGTCTAAAACAGAATTTAGTCTTTGAATATTATAGTCGTAATTTTCAGACACTTGCTTGTCCATAACTCTAGAATTAAGAGATTCTCTTATTTGACGATCTGTACAAGACACAATCTTTCTCTTTGCGTAGTATTCTTCTTTTGCATGATCATTATTGTTGTCAATAAAAAACATGATGATTTCATACTTCTCATTACCACTGTCACACTTCAAAGATAATCCAAGCCAGTTGTATGAAATTGGGTCGTTGTAAAGATCTTCAAATCTTTTTTGAAAATCTCGTAATTCTTTATATGTCTCTTTTGTCTTTTTTACTTCATTGTATTCATCATCTAACAGGTGAGACTTGAATGTACGAAATGAAAAAGTACCATCTTTTACTTTGGGTAATTTTTTTCTAAAATAATAGTTTAACAAAAGGCCCATCGGATTGTTATTTGTTCCGAAAAAGTCTTGAACTTCACGTCTATTCCACCAATAAAGCCATTTATCCCATTCACGAGCATATTTACTTCTCAAAGCTGAGGTCTCCCAATCTTTTGCAACAATTGTCCTGAGAATTTCAAGACCATCATTCAAAGAAGATGACACTTCTATCTTATTCTTTAGAGGCAAAGATATCTTTCTAAGCATTTCTGCTTTAATGAGTTCCTCTGGCAACATGTTGGCTTTAGAACCATTCATCATTGTGAATGTTCTTACAGCCTTATTCTCATCATCAATAGTAATATAAATTATTCTTACTTTTTCGTCAATATATGATATAAATTCTTTAAAAATATTGGAGTTCTTTTCCTCTCCTTCTTTATTTTTTTTAAAATCTATAATTTGATTGATCGCCTGTTTGAAGTAATAAATATCTTGTTCTTCATTATTTGCGTGTTGAATAATTTCGGAATTATCTTGTAATGAGGACAATTTTAATTTGTTAATAAAATCTCCAGAATTTCTTGAAGAACCAACGTCGTATTTCAGATAAATATTTGATATATTTTCTTTCCCACAAAGCGTCCATTTTATGAGATACAATGAAGTTATGCGTTGTTGTCCATCAATCAGTATGATTTCATTTCCTGTTTCAAAAACAGTGATACCCTGAAGGAAATAGTCACTTTTGTAATTCTCAAATGCATTCCATAAGTCATGAAGAAGCCTTTGTAAATGGGATTCTTGAGCAATTCCATTTTTATAATTCTGGACAGCCCATTTGTAACCACGTTGATAATTCGGTATTACAAATGTTTTTTCTGTATCAAACAGACTCCCTATTGTTTTGAAATTTGCTTTATTCATATTTTATTTTAATATCGCATTTCGATAATCGATTAGCTCAAGTTTGAGAGCAAAATTAATATAAAATCTTTAATAAAAGTGCTTTTTAATAGATTTTTTTGAGATGGGTAGTGTTTTGTTACATCCAACGGCTATCTTTGCATCTCAAATATAAATAAATGGACAATGAAGAAGAATGATGTAAGCAACAAGATTGTTGGTAAAGATGAGGTTGAAAGGCTGATTTCGGAC
>CAZFFA010000223.1:0-4471 GCA_964517955.1 uncultured Jutongia sp.
ATCTTCATACAATCCCCCTATTTTCTAAAAACTAACATATAGTATGATGCCACAGATTGCTCCATTGCAAAGCAATTTCCGCAATCCTGCTTTTTACCCTTGCATCATAGTTTACATTTATTTAAGAAAGATTACAACTAAACGCATAAATTTAACTGCCTGCTTGTAACAGTTCAGCCTGCTCATGGCTTTATGACTGAACTGTTTAATTATGCAAAATATAAAAACTATGATATACTTCCGTATGATACAAGGTTCAAAAGATATTATACGAGGATATATAGTGTGAAAAATCCATATACAAACGATTTTTCACACTATGCGCCCAAAAAACGTGTGCAGAAATGAGGATTACAATGAATACAAATACAAATCAAGATATTAAACTTCCTGAAGCATTCAAAAAGCGAATGAAAGAACTTATGGGAAGTGAATATGATTCTTTTATAAAAAGCTATACGAAATCAAAATCATATGGTCTTAGAATAAATCCGCTCAAATTCAGCCCGGATGATATAGATAAAACAGGATTTACCTTAACTCCTGTAGCCTGGACAGGGAATGGCTTTTATGCTGATATAGAAGAGCGTCCCGGAAAGCACCCGCTGCATGAAGCCGGAGCTTATTATATCCAGGAGCCGAGTGCTATGTCAGTTGTTAGTCTGCTTAATCCAAAACCGGGTGATATAGTTCTTGACCTGTGCGCAGCTCCTGGCGGGAAAAGTACACAGATAGCAGGCTGTCTTGATGGCAGAGGGCTTCTTGTATCCAATGAGATTTTCCCTGCCAGAGCCAGAATCCTTTCACAAAATATAGAAAGACTTGGTATCACCAATGCTCTTGTCTGCAATGAATCACCTGACAATATGTCAGGACATTTTCCTCAGTTCTTTGACCATATGGTGGTTGATGCTCCATGTTCCGGCGAAGGAATGTTTAGAAAAGATGACACCGCTATAAAAGAGTGGTCAGAAGAAAATGTAACTGTATGCAGTAAAAGACAGCAGATGATACTTGAATGTGCTGATAAAATGCTTAAACCGGGCGGTACTATGGTATATTCCACATGTACATTTGCACCCGCCGAAGATGAAGAAATGCTGCTGTGGTTTCTCCGCTCGCATCCTGACTATTCGGTGGCTGACTGGAAAGAATCCGGTCTGCCTCTTGATGCCGGACTTGACAGCGGCAGATGTGACTTTATATCAGATGAATATCTTCCTCTAACCAATGAAGAAAAATCATCTATAGAAGGCTCACTAAGATTATGGCCTCATAAGTTAAGCGGCGAGGGACATTATGCTGTAAAACTCGTCAAATCAAATGATGCAACAGATGAAGTTACAGTAAAGAAATCCAAAAAGAAAAACACAGCTTCAAAAAATATACTTTCAAAAGCTGAATCAAAACAGTTTTTCTCCTTTGTAAGTGAAATCATCAAAAATGAACCTGACGCTTCACGCCACTACGAATACTTTGGTGATGAGCTTTATATGTACCCTGAACAGCTAACATCTATCAACAAAATTAAAGTATTGAGAGCAGGTCTCCACATGGCAACACGTAAAAAGAACCGCTATGAACCTGCCCACGCATGGGCAATGTCCCTTAAACCGGACAGCGTAAAACAATATATAGACTGTGACAAATATACCGCCATAAAATACCTTCGTGGCGAGGCATTGAGTATAAATGACATATCTCCTGAAAAAAATAATATGAAAGGCTGGGTTCTTGTCTGCTATATGGGCTGCTCACTCGGATGGGGCAAAGCCGGCAATGGCGTTATAAAAAATCACTATCCAAAAGGACTCCGTATCGTATAAATATATAATTAAGCAAAAAAGTAATTAAGCAAAAAAGCCGTTACTGAAACACAATATATGTTTAAGCAACGACTTTTTTATCGGCTTATTTTAGAGAGAATGTTTACATATAAGTAACAAATTCATCTATATTATTTCTTTACATTAACACTCTTGATAACACTATATGAACCATATACCTTCTTTGAATTTTTGTCTTTTCTGAAAGCACGTACCTTTACATAGTACTTCTTTCCCTTCTTAAGCTTCTTGATAGTTTTTGATACTGTTGAAGCCTTTGAAATTGTGATAATCTTTGTTGATTTCTTATCAAATTTCCTGCTTGTAGAATATGTGATCTGATATCCTGATACTCCTTTAATCTTCTTCCAGTTTACAACTATACTCTTTGTCCTTACGTTCTTAACTGACTTAAGTGTGACTCTGGCAACTTTAACTTTTGTATTGTTATTGTTTACATTACGCTTACCTACTATGTATTTCTTATCGTATGCAGGCTTTAATGCATTTTTATCAATAACAATCTTCTTTGCCTTGTCTTTGGCTACAAGCACTACACCTCTGTATGATGGAATAGTAATCTCTGCTTTGCCATCCTTAACTTCATATACAGTACCATTTACAAGATCTTTGTAACTTCCGTCAGCAAGACCATTTGCTTTGAAGTCAATGTCTGCTTTAATTGCCTTGTCCGTATTGTTGGACATTACAAGTAATGATGCATTCTTATCACTTCTTGTATAAGCAAGAACATTATCATTGACAGATACCATCTTGATATCACCTGTTCTAAGAGCTGTATATTCGCTGCGCATCTTAGCCATCGTTGCATACCATTCAACAATCTCCTTATTACCCTGACCCCATGTCATTGCACGTCTGTCGTCAGGATCATCGGCACCTACCATACCAATTTCATCACCATAGTAGATTGTAGGTGCACCGGGATATGTCATCTGGATAAATGCTACAAGGTACTGAAGATTCTTCGCAAGGTCAGATGTATTCTTATATGTTGGGAATGCATTTTCCACTTCCTTCTGATTGCGGTCATCATCAATTCCATCTAAGTATGACAATATTCTTGAAGTATCATGTGATGCAACAAGATTCATCATTGCATAAAATGCTTCCTTTGGATAACGTTCTCTTAAACGCTCAAGTGTAGATACGGCCTCTGTAAGCTTACCGTCTCTTACATAAGATACAACAGCATTTCTAAACATGTAGTTCATAACTGAATCATACATATCTCCAAGAAGATATCCTGCTGCATCAGTCCATATCTCACCGATAATGACATTATCCTCATTTAGTGCCTTGACTGATTTTCTAAAGTGCTGCCATGTTTCATCTGATACTTCATTGGCAACATCAAGTCTCCAGCCGTTTGAACCCTTCTCTAACCAGAACTTTGCTACGCTTCCATCATCTTTTGCTTCTTTTTCCTGTGTTCCGATGATTTCTTCCTTCCAGCCCGGTGTCTGGTATTCTGAACCATTTGTTGCCTTGATTACAGGCATATTGTCATAACCCCACCAGCAGTCATATGCATAAACAGCCTTGCCTTTACGAGTACCGACAGTATCTTTAACAGCCTTTCCATTGCTATCTTTCATTGTATCGCCTGTGAAGTCGAACCACTTTGTATATGTAAAGTCCTTAACACCATATTTGTCCTTGAAATATTTCTTTGCTTTTGCTTCTGCCTTTGCTTTTGTAAGGCTCTTGTCAGCTTTCATTGCATCAAATACATAAGCCCAATATGGATAAGCACCAATCTTTGTTGTGCCCTTCTTTAAATACTTATAGTATCTGTCAAAATACTTTGAATCGTCTGCTACATGATTAAATACGCCATCAAGTACAATATGCATACCATTTTTCTTTGCAGCCTTTGACAATTCGCTAAAGTCACCCATATCACCAAGAATAGGATCAAGTTTTGTATAATCACTTGCGTCATAACGGTGATTTGAAATAGAAGCACATACAGGATTTAAGTAGATTACATTGACACCAAGTGCCTTAAGGTAATCCATTCTCTTGATGATACCCTGTACATCACCGCCATATATCTCATTACCCCATGCACCATCACCTGAAAATGCATCTTTTGGATATTTATGAGTCTTATCTTCTTTTGCAAGAGCCTCCTGCTCAGGATTTTCAGGCAGCATACTCCAGTCAGATACATATTCATAATCAAGAGCACCACGCGCTACTTTCTGTGCCTGATTATTTGATGGATCACCATCATAGAAACGGTCAGGGAATATCTGGTATATAACTGCATTTTTCATCCAGTCAGGTGTTTTATATCCCGATTCATATACTATAACATCATATGGAACCGCACTAAGAAGATCTGTAGATGTTCCTACACCATAGTCCATCTTAATGTCGTCAGAATATACACTTATTGATGAACCATTAGATACAACAAAGAAATAATGATATTCACCAATCTTATCAAATGAAGTTTTAACTGACCACATCTGTTTTCCGGCTTCTTTTGACTCTGTCTTTGAAAGCTTCAAAGTCTTTTTCTCTTTGCCTTTGATGACGAGTGATACTTCTTTTGCATCTTCACCTGTATGTATACTAAATGTAACATCCTTACCTTTTTCTACTGCACCATAAGG
>CAZFFA010000224.1:0-4420 GCA_964517955.1 uncultured Jutongia sp.
TATATTATTGGCTATTACTTTATGGTGGAATAGCCTTTCATTTCTGAAATGAAAGGCTATTCATTTTCCCATCATCATCTTAACTTTTTCAATTGCAAGAAATATTATAAATATGGCAAGATTTACAAGAACAACGCTTGCACCCGCTGGTGTTGAATACATGTATGATATAAACATGCCTATGCAAAAACATACTATTGAAAGTATTCCCGATGAAATCATTACACTTTTGAAACTCTTAAAAAGACGCATAGATGACAACGCCGGAAATATTATAAGACTTGATATAAGCATGGCACCCATCATCTGCATACCTAATACTATAGTTATCGCAGTAAGTATGGCTATCATAGAATTAAAAAATGACACCTTAACACCTGTAGCCTTTGCAAAGGTCTCATCAAATGTCACAGCAAATATACTATGATAACAGAATATAAACATTATAAGTACAATTACTGATAATACAACACTTAATACAACATCGTCTGATGACATTGCAAGAATACTTCCAAACATATAGCTGCATACATCAGTTGTCATACCTGTAGTAAGAGCAGTTACCGTAACTCCGACAGCAAGTGCTGATGCCGACATTGCAGCTATAGCTGCATCTGACTTCATAACTCCATTTTCTGTCATACGAAGCAGCAGGAACGCAGCCAATACAACTACCGGTATTGATACCTTAAGTGGTGCAATACCACATGCAACTGCAATTGAAAGTGCCCCATATGACACATGTGACAATCCATCACCAATCATAGAATACTGTTTAAGAACAAGGCTTACACCAAGAAGCGATGCGCATAATGACACAAGTATTCCAACTATAAATGCCCTAACTATAAAAGGATAGGACATCATCTGTATAATTATCTCCATATTAACCCTCCATTTATGATTCTTCTGAAAATATCTTTGAATAGTCTGATTTTTTATATTCTTCAACTGAACCAAAGAAATATCCTTTATCATTGATATGAAGAATTTTTTCAGCTCTGCCTACTATACTTTTAAGATCATGAGTAACCATAATTATCGCCATTCCATCATTGTGAAGCTTCTGAAGATTATTATAAAGAGATGCAGATGCCGCCGGATCAAGCCCCGTCACCGGTTCATCAAGTACAAGAATCTCTTCTGCTGCGCATAATGCCCTTGCAAGAAGAACTCTCTGTTGCTGCCCTCCTGAAAGTTCACCATAGCATTTATCTTTAAGATCACTTATTTCAAGCCTTTCAAGATTTTTAATTGCCTTTTTTCTCTCTTCTTTTCTATAAAATGGTCTTTTATGCATACCATTTAAAAATCCCGACATTACAACCTCCATAACACTTGCCGGAAAATGCTTCTGTACCTGCGTCTGTTGTGGAAGATATCCTATTGCCCCCTCACATAGCCTATCTGACAAAATCACTTTGCCACTTACAGGCTTGATAAGCCCAAGTAAAGTTTTAATAAGCGTACTTTTTCCTGAACCATTCTCACCTATAACACATATATATTCGCCTTCATATACCTTAAAATTAAAGTCTTCTATTATAGCTTTATTTTCATAACCAAGACCCGCATTTTCACATGATATGAGACATTTTCTTTCTTTCATATCGTTCCAGCCTTTCATAATTTTATCGTCCCCAATTTGAAAACTTTTTTCATTTTAGAACAAATCCGATAATAAGTCAAGAAAAACTGAAAACCTTTTTCATTTTCCTGAGCTGTTACTTTTTCTTTAATGAAATTAACATAAAAGCACGAATTAAACAAATAATCACAGCTATCATACATATAAGCATACCCTCTTTAAATCCGGGTGAAATATATGACATATCAATACTATGCTTTCCCTCACTTAATTTCATAGACATAAAAGCACCAGCGAACTTATCTGCTTTCACTTTTTTGCCATCAACTTTTATAGTCCAGCCCTTTTCATATGGTATAGACGTAACTACTGTCTGGTCTTTCTTTACATCTATAGTTCCTGATAAATTTCTCCCACCATACTTTTTAATCTCTATCCCACCATTTTTCAACATATTAAGAGTATTGCTAAGTTTTTCTGTATTTAACTTATCGATATATAGAGCGGACACATCCACGTCATAATCTGTTACACACTCGATCACAACCTGCTCGCCCTTATCAAATGTTCCAAGATAAAGATTGCATATAGTTTCAGTAGAGAAATAATTGCCCACCCATTCTCCATTGACATAGATATCTGCCCATGACAATGATGGTGTTCTCATATACATATAAACCGGCTCATTGTCATCTGACGTAAACGTATATGAAAATCCTTTGTCTACAGACTGCTCATCATAATCTATATCTTTAAAATACTGTTCATCAGTTCCTGCTATAGAATTTAAAAGATTATTCTGAGCTGTAAATGGGTTGTCACAATCAATGTCAGGATTTATATTTGTCACATTGGAACTATACATTACAGGAACACAATATTTATTTACATAAGAACTTTTTCCACTGTCTGTACTATTTTTCGGACTGTAAAACTCAGGCACATTTCTGTCTGTAAGTATATACTTTACATCAAATAAACTATCAAGAAGCGGCGTATCCCCATATCCTGAATTCCATATATATGACTGTGCGATACCAAACTTTTTTATAAATGAATTGATATCATTGTTAAATGTTGAAGAATAATGTGTCATGCCATTGTAGCCAAATAACATAGCATCATTCTTTGAATACTCATAACTCTGATTTATTCTGTAAAATCCATCATCAGATGATTTTATACCATCTGCAAGTTTTTGATTACCCTTTACAAATTCGGTATATTCTTCTTTTGTTCCATATCCAAATTCCTTATCAAGCCCACTAAACATAGCATTTCCATTTATTCCCATATCTATTATTGAAATTATCATGATTAATATTCCAAATACATATTTAAATCCTGCTTTTTTGATTTTTTCAGATATCCATGCGCCCCGGAACTTCATACTATTTTCAGGCTTCACGTTCTCTCCAAATGAAACTGCACTCCTGCATGCCATATACAATACAAAAAAACTAAATACAAATGCATATCTGTATGGGAACCACATCGGTGTCTTGAAACCATGCCATGCGATATCAAGTTTTGTAAAATAAAAACTGCATATAAGCAGTGCAATGACAATAACTGCACCTATTTTTTCACGAATTTTTATATTCTTTATACAGAAAAATAAAACTGCACATATCATTGCAAGGATTCCACAATAAACAGAAGGAAGTCCGCTGTTGGTTATGCTGTCATATCTGCCACATATGAATTTGAAAATGAATTTTGCAAATTCAAAATTAAAGACTGAATCTGAAGAATATGTAACAGCAGACAATTTGCCTATCATAAGGTCATTTACAACAGGAAGCAGTACAGGAGCTGAGATGCCAACAACCAGCAGGGTGTCTGCGGTAAAGATCAGTGTATATTTTATGTATTTTTTTATATTGTCTTTGCAGACTGTACTTAATACCCTGTATATGAAAAATATAGCAGTAAATATTCCCACCATATATCCTGTATAATAATTGCAGATGAACAATGCAGCTATAGCTGCCATATACAAAATACCTTTTGAGCCATCAAGAATCTTTTCTATTCCCATGATTATGATTGGAAGAAGAATCACGCCATCAAGCCACATAAGACACATCGAATAAACCATATTGTATGACATAAAAGCATACGCTATAGACAATGCAAGAGGCAGCAGATTTTTTATATTGACTGATTTTACGCAATACTTTTCGCAAATATAAGAAGCAAAAGTATAAAAGCTAAGACCACAAAGTCCTATTTTCAGTACAGTCAGAACCCATATTGCTACATCCATCTTCTCAAGCGGAAAAAGGACGGTTATAAATGACAGCGGACTTGCAATATAATAAGCAAAAAGTCCTATAAAATTACCACCCATAGATCTTGACCATGAATAAAATATAGAACTGTCACCCTTAATCAGATACCTGAGTGATGCAAAAAATTCAAGATACTGTCCTTTCATATCCATGATAAACATTGTTTTATTGCCAAATGGACTAAATCCCTGAACTATACTTATAGCTATCATCATTCCTATAGGAATTATAAACGACAGAATATATAGAATTTTCTTATTGTACTTTTTCATTTCTTAGATATTTCCTCTCATTAAAATCTCTATAGCTGCTGTACACAGCATAGCTGTAAACAAAGACTATACATATACCACTCAAAATTTTTATATAAACTTTTAAGAGTAGATACATTGAGAATTATATCAAAAAAATAAAATATAAGCCACAGTTCATTTTCATGAATAAATTTCGCTGTCTGTTTTTTGATACGTATGACGCATAAAAGATATAAGATTTTTACTCAGGGACGGCTCCCGCCTCGGATGAATGTACGTAGCAG
>CAZFFA010000225.1:0-4407 GCA_964517955.1 uncultured Jutongia sp.
TGACAGCGTAGCTGGCAGGTTTATGAATTGAAGAAATGATAGGCTGAACTGTTACTATATTGGTAACAGTTACACTTTTTATAACTGCTTTTCAACTACCTCATATGCTTTTTCGATAGCTGTCGGTATTCCTGCTGCATTCTTACCACCGGCCTGAGCCATATTTGGACGGCCACCGCCACCACCACCAACAAGTGACGCAATTTCTTTGATAAGATTTCCTGCGTGCGCACCTTTCTTCATGGCTTCATCTGTAGCCATTGCAAGAAGTGTTACTTTATCTCCAACTGATGAAGCAAGTACGATTACACCTTCACCAATCTTTTCTTTCATCTGATCACCAAGGTTACGAAGACCATTCATATCAATATCAGGTACTGCCATTGCAAGGACTTTTACACCTTTTACTTCTTTTATCTGACTATCAACATCACCTACTGCTTCATTAGCAAGTTTAGCTTTGAGCTTCTCATTTTCACTTGAAAGTTCTTTTATCTCATCATGCATTGCATTGATCTTATTGACAAGCTTTGAAGGCTCAGATTTTGCTGCCTTTGCAGCTTCATTGAGTTTCTTCTCGATTTCTGCATAATACTTCATAAGGCCATCACCTGTGAGAGCCTCAATACGGCGTGTTCCTGCTGCAACACCGCTTTCAGATACTATCTTGAAGTATCCGATAACTCCTGTATTGGCAACGTGTGTACCACCACAAAGTTCTGTACTGAAGTCACCCATTTTAACTACACGTACTTTTTCGCCATATTTCTCTCCGAAAAGTGCCATAGCACCTGTCTTTTTAGCTTCATCAAGTGACATAACTTCTGTTACAACATCTAAGTTTGCAGCTATTTTTTCATTTACTATATCCTCAACCCTGCTTACTTCTTCAGGAGTCATAGCTGAGAAATGAGTAAAGTCAAATCTAAGTCTTGCTGCATCGTTGTATGAACCAGCCTGTTCTACATGAGATCCAAGAACTTTACGAAGTGCTTCCTGTAAAAGATGTGTTGCACTGTGGTTCTTTGATGTTGCTGTACGATTAGCTGCATCTACCTTGAGAGTAACTGTATCGCCATCCTTAAACATTCCCTTTACAACTTCACCAATATGGGCAACTTTGCCGCCGAGAAGTTTAACTGTATCTTTTACCTTGAACTCACTGTCACCACATACGATAGTTCCTATATCTGCCTGCTGACCACCCATTGTTGCATAGAAAGGTGTCTTATCAACAATAATAGTACCTGTCTGGCCATCTGTAAGAGCTGCAACTACATCGCTTTCTGTTGTAAGTGCTGTAATCTTTCCGTCAGCTACAAGCTTGTCATATCCGTCAAACTCAGTTGTAAGAGCAGGATCAAGCTGCTGATATACTGTTTCTTCTGCACCCATATAGTTTGTAGTCTTACGTGCTTTACGTGCCTTATCTTTCTGCTCCTGCATAGCTTTTTCAAATCCATTTTCATCGACTGTGCAGTTTTCTTCCTCAAGGATTTCCTTTGTAAGATCAAGAGGGAATCCATAAGTATCATAAAGCTTGAATGCATCTTCACCGGAAAGTTCTGTCTTTCCTGATGCCTTCATATCATCCTTCATCTGTGAAAGGATATTAAGTCCCTGATCGATAGTCTTATCAAACTTGCTCTCTTCCTGTGAAAGTACATTCAGGATAAATTCTTTCTTTTCTTCAAGCTCAGGATAACCATCCTTTGATTCGCTGATAACAGTCTGTGCAAGTTCTGCCATAAACTGCTTGTTGATACCAAGCATACGTCCATGACGAACTGCTCTTCTTATAAGACGGCGGAGTACATAACCACGTCCTTCATTTGATGGCATAATTCCATCTGATACCATAAATGTTGATGATCTGATATGGTCTGTTATAAGACGGATAGATACATCCTGCTTTTCATCCTTCTGATATTCAGTACCAGCAAGAGAACAGATTTTGTCTCTTATAGCCTTCATAGTATCTACATCAAATACAGAATCAACATCCTGAACTGCAACAGCAAGTCTTTCAAGACCCATACCTGTATCTATATTTTTATTCTCAAGTTCTTCATATCCGCCATGTCCATCACCATTGAACTGTGTGAATACGTTGTTCCATACTTCCATGAATCTGTCACAGTCACAGCCAACCTTACAATCAGGCTTGCCGCATCCGTATTTCTCTCCACGGTCATAATATATCTCTGAACATGGACCGCAAGGACCTGCGCCATGCTCCCAGAAGTTATCACATTCACCATTTTCATCGCGGTAGAAACGTGTAATCTTCTCTCCCGGAACGCCTATTTCTTTAGTCCATATATCATAAGCTTCATTATCTTCACCATATATTGATGGGTAAAGTCTGTCAGGGTCCATTCCTATAACTTCTGTAAGAAATTCCCATGACCATGCAATTGCTTCATGCTTAAAATAATCACCAAATGAAAAGTTACCGAGCATTTCAAAAAATGTAAGGTGACGTGCTGTCTTACCTACATTCTCAATATCGCCTGTACGAACACACTTCTGACATGTTGTAACACGTCTTCTTGGTGGAATCTCCTGTCCTGTAAAATATGGCTTAAGTGGTGCCATACCTGCATTTATAAGTAATAAACTATTGTCATTATGTGGAACAAGCGAAAAGCTCTTCATAGCCAGATGTCCCTTGCTCTCAAAAAACTTCAGATACATTTTACGAAGTTCATTTACACCGTACTTCTTCATCTCTTTATCTCACCTTTCATTGGATTAATAAAATTTATTATAAGTTTCATTAAGTAAATGAAACATTATGTTAAACCTAATTATTTATTATAAGTTAATGCAGTTTTTCTGTCAATCTGCATAATATTTTTCTTGTAATAGTTGTAACAGTTCAGTCATAAAAATATAATAGGCAATATTTGAGCTTGCTCATTGTATTGCTTATTATATTTTTATGGTGGAATAGCCTTTCATTTCTGAAATGAAATAAACATAAGCTGCGTAGCAGCGACTGACAGCTTGCTGGCAGGTTTATGAATGTAAGAAATAAACGGTTGAACTATTACATTTTTCGTAACCTGTTATTTTTTTCTTAATATTTCTGCCGAACTTTTCTTGTCCCTCTCCATCTGGTCCTTAAGTTCAGCAAGATTAGGGAATTTCTTTTCAGGACGTATAAATTCATAGAAATTTACTTTTATAGTCTTTCCATATATATCTTCATCAAAATCAAGTATATATGTTTCGACTCCAATAACATTGCTTCCAACTGTTGGTTTTTTCCCAACATTGGTAACGCCCTTATACAGCGCCCCGTCTATTTCTACAGTTGTAGCATATACACCTGACGGCATAAGTACCTTGTCGTTATCCGGTATAAGATTGGCTGTCGGCATATTCAGTGTGCGGCCAATGGCATTACCATGAACAACTTCTCCTATTGTAAAAAATGGCTGTCCAAGAAGTTCATTGGCTCGTTCTATGTCACCATTTTCAAGATTTGATCTTACAAGTGTACTGCTTATTATCTCATCTCTGGATGTAAGCTTATGAAATATCTTTATATCATATCCATACTTTGATGCATACTTTTTTAACATTCCGACATTGCCACGTCTCTCCCTGCCAAATCTGAAATCTTCTCCTACACATATAAAACGTGCATCCATTTTCCCTATAAGAAAATCTTCTATAAATTCTTCAGGTTCCATATCTCTTGTTATCTGATTAAAAGGGAATAAAACTTCTCTCTGTATGCCGAGTCTGCCAAGAATACATTCTTTTTCCTTCTGTGAATATATTACCTTACGTGTAACAGGCATACCACTTCCTGCTTTTCTGTCACTGCTTCTTACATCAAATGTAAAAACAGTTGGTATATTTTCTTTATGTTTAAGCACCTCACTTAAGAGAAGGCGATGTCCTTTGTGTATTCCATCAAACTTTCCAAGAGATACAGCACTGTTTTGTATCTTAAAATCCAAGCCTTTTATAATATCCATTATGTTCTCCAAATGTAACAGTTTAAACAATATACCTCTGATCAGTTAATTTTCCTGCTCATATATAAATCGCACTGTTACTTAAACTTTATATTCTTTAAAACATCTTTACAACCTTATATTCTTTACCATTTAAGGCATAGATGGCTTTAAAATGCTTTTCTTCATCATACACAAGTACATCTTGATCCTGTTTTATGATAATCCCTTCATCAATAAAATCGTCTTTTTTTAATGAATTACCATTGGCAAGATATCTGGCGCCTTTGTCATTGACATAAAGTCTGGGGCAGTCAGGAAACAATGAATCTACTTTAACAACTTTTTTCTCAAATTCATCGACGGATTCATTTACCATTTCCTGAATCTGTGAAAGTGTTATGGCATCCTCAAGTCTGAACACAGAAACCCTTGT
>CAZFFA010000226.1:0-4378 GCA_964517955.1 uncultured Jutongia sp.
CGGCACTTTTCTATATTTTTTCTTATTTAGTTACGGTCTTGAAGAAAAGTTAAGGCTATATACTTATATATATTTTCTTTTATGCCTGTTCTTTCAGTTTAACAGTATTTTTGATTATCATCTTACCTGACACAACGTCCAGACCGCGACGCGACTTAGTATTTCTAATCTGCTTGAGAACTTTCTCAATTGCGACCTTTGTCATTGCGCGCGTATTTACTTCATATGTAGTAATCTGCCTGTCGGCAAGACCCGGATATAGATAATTGTCAAATCCAACAATAGAAACATCTTCCGGCACACGTATATTTCTCTCTTTCAGTTTGTCAATAAGCATATATGCTGCAAGATCGCAGTTACATACAAAGCCCTTTGGAAGTTCACCTTCCGGAAGCTTAAAATTCATCTTTCCAAATTCATCACGATCTTCAATGACCCATTCAGGGCGTATTTCTTTACCATGAAGCATCATTGACTTTGTAAAGCCACAATATCTGTCCATAATACTGCTTGTAGAAAATATAGAGCCTACAAATCCTAAATCTTCAATACCCTGTTCAAATAAAAATTCAGTCAGCATGAACATTCCATAAAAGTTGTCAGTTATAACAGCATCCGGTGCGAGTTCCTTATCATAAAAATCGAGAAAAACAACCGGCATACTTGTCTCTTTTTTCAATTTAGCTATATACTTTTTGTCAATCTCACCTATTACAATAAGACCATCCACCTGCCCCTCAACAACGCAGGAAGGCATTTTAATCGTGATCATCTCTTCTTCTTTTTTCAATACTTCAACAGCCGTAAAGCATTGTTTATCAGTCGCTATTATAGCAAGCTCCTGATACATCTTCCAATAAAACGTAGTATATTGCGCCAGATAATTTTCAGCGATCAATACGCCTATAGTCTTATACTCGTCTTTTGATTTCTCTGCTTTTTTCTCAGCCGGGGAAACATATCCCATCTCATCAGCTATTTTTTGTATATTTTCACGAAGCTGATCGCTCACACCCTTATTTCCAGAAAGCGCATTGTGAACCGTTACATTGCTTACGCCTGCTCTTTCCGCAATGTCTGCCAAACGTACTTTACTCACTTAATCACCTCAGAATTAAATTTTACTTAATTAAATCTGCATCACTTTTTAACTAAATGATACAATCTGCTTATAGAGTCTCCCCAAAGACCTCCAACAAGCAATCCGCCTTTCATAAGCATTTCACCACTATACTCTTCTTCTGTACCCTCAATAGCATATACAGCATTTTCATCTAAGCCCTGAAGCTTAATCTTTCTGCTTCTGCTGTTTGGAATACCCCTAACCTGGACAAATGTCATAAGAGCTTCTGATTTATCATTAGATACAACCATATAGCAGTCATAATATCCATTCTCAGAAAATGACGCAATTCTGTAGTAATCTCCATCACGTACAACACTGTTGTATTTGTGGTACTGCTTTGTCTGGTTTCTTACAATCTCTTTCTCATCATCTGAAAGCTTAGTTATATCAAGCTCATATCCGAATGTTCCTGCAAGAGCAACATCGCCTCTTGTCTCAAATGGAGTATTTCTTCCAACTGCATGATTAGGGCATACACTTACATGTGCTCCAATTGTTGAAAGCGGATATATAAGTGCTGTTCCTTCCTGAATTTCAAGTCTTTCTATAGCATCTGTGTCATCAGAGCACCAGATCTGTGGACTGTAATAAAGCATACCCGGATCAAATCTTGCGCCACCGCCAGAGCAGTTTTCAAGAAGAAGATCAGGAAATTCTGTAATAAGACGCTCCTGCATATTGTATACAGCAAGTACGTATCTGTGGAATAATTCCTGCTGTGAATCTTTGTCAAGATACGCACTACCCATATCACATAACTGACGGTTCATATCCCATTTTACATAATAAATCGGTGCACTTCTTAGAATCTTTGCTACTGATTCATACGCATAGTCCGCAGCTTCCGGATTTGAAAGATCAAGTACATACTGTGCTCTGCATAGTGTTGCCTCGCGTCCCGGTATACTTATAGCCCAGTCCGGATGCTTCTTGTAAAGCTCAGAATCAGGTGATATCATCTCAGGCTCAAACCATATACCAAACTTAAGTCCGATATCGTTCACCTTTTCAACGAGATTTTTAAGTCCACCCTTGATTTTTTCTTCATTGACTACCCAGTCACCAAGTGAACTGTCATCACTGTTTCGCTTGCCAAACCATCCATCATCCATGACAAGCATTTCTATGCCGCATTCTTTTGCATCACGAGCAATGTCAAGAAGTTTGTCTGTATCGAAATCAAAGTATGTAGCTTCCCAGTTATTGATAAGTATTGGGCGTTCACAATCTTTGTATTTGCTGCGTATAAGATGATTTCTGTAAAAATCATGGAATGAACGAGTCATCCTTCCAAGACCTTCATCAGAATATACCATAACAACTTCAGGAGACTGGAAGCTTTCACCGGAAGCAAGATTCCATGAAAATTCATCAGAATGAATACCCATAGTCATTCTGACCATATTGTGCTGTGTAACTTCTGCCTGTCCAACAAAATTACCGGAATATATAAAATGCATAGCATATACATCACCACGTTCCTGTGTTGTTCCAGGTGTTGTAAGTGCAACAAAAGGATGCTCCTGATGACTTGATTCGCCTCTTATAGAAGAAACCATCTGTTTTCCATAGCCGATCTTTCTATACTGTACATGGCGTTCTCTTGCCCATGAACCACATAATGTAATCATTTCAAAATCATCATTGTCCATATCAAGACACGCACTGTATATCTTCTCAATCTTAAGTTTCTTTGTTCCTGTATTAACTACCTTGACATTACGTGTAATTACATCCTCTTTTTCAAATACCGAATAAGAAAGTATTACATCGAAACCAAGTACAGGATCATTGCAGACTATCTCAAGAGTTGTGACCTCATCATCCTTGCCAAATGACGCAGGAAGTCCCTCAAGTTTTGGCTTTCCAGCATATATATTGTGTGATTTATAAAATATCTCACAGCCCATGCAGCCATTGTCATCTCTTACATTAAGACAGCTTTCACGGAAATCACCTATTCCGCCTGTAGAGTATTCCATAGGGAAGCTGTCAAGGAATGAGCTTTTATCTCTATTGTTTGTCTTTGGTGTAAATGGAGCTTCATTTGTTCTCAAAAGATAGAAAGCGTTTTCGCTTTCCATCTTCTTTCCATAATAAGCATGACCAACATATCCTTCTTCTGTAACACCTATAATATATGTAGTATTTTTTGTATCTAATTTAAATATATGGTTGTTTTCATTATATTTTATTGCCATAAAATCCTCCAATTTACACTTTTATCTATCTTTAGTCATGTCATTCTTAAGTGCTTCAAGCTTCTTTTCTGCATCTTCTATGCCACTGCCCTTAACACCAAAATAGAATTTAATCTTTGGTTCTGTTCCGGATGGACGTATACAACACCATGCATTGTCTTCAAGCTCATAATACATAACATTGGATACCGGAAGTCCTGTGCTTTCCTCTTCTCCGCTTACCATATCTTTTCTTACACCTGACTGATAATCTCTTACTGCAAGTACCTTCATTCCGGCAAGCTCTTTAGGTGGATTTTCTCTGAAATCAACCATCATCTGCTGAATCTGTTCTGCACCATCAATGCCTTTAAGTGTAATAGTTGAAAGACCTTCTTTGTAATATCCGTATTTCTCATACATCTCTACCATCGCATCCCAAAGAGTCTTATTCTGCTTTTTATAATACGCTGCTACTTCACAAAGAAGCATAACAGCTACACACGCATCCTTATCTCTTGCATATGTTCCTGCAAGACAGCCATAGCTTTCTTCAAGACCAAATACATAGTTGTATGAATTGTTCTGTTCAAAGAATTTAATCTGCTCGCCAATATACTTAAATCCTGTAAGAACCTCGATAAGTTTTGTATCATATGCTGCAGCAACAGCTTTTGCCATATCTGTTGTAACTATAGTTTCAACAAGGGCTGGACTTGCAGGCATAATTCCGGTTGCCTTCTTTTCACGAAGTATATATTCTGCAATGAGCATTCCTGACATATTTCCTGTAAAGCTTACATACTCACCTGTAGCTGTATTCTTTGCATATACACCAAGACGGTCTGCATCAGGATCTGTAGCAAGGATTATATCTGCATCTACCTTCTTAGCAAGTTCAAGAGCAAGAACCCATGCCTTTTCATCTTCCGGATTAGGATATGCTACTGTAGGAAAGTTTCCATCAGGTGCCTTCTGCTCCTCAACAACATAGACCTGTTCAAAGCCAAGTTCACGTAGCAATTTTCTAACAGGGATATTGCCTGTTCCATGAAGTGGTGTATAATCAATC
>CAZFFA010000227.1:0-3905 GCA_964517955.1 uncultured Jutongia sp.
TACTTTATGGTGGAATAGCCTTTCATTTCTGAAATGAAATAAACAAAAGCTGCACAGCAGCGGCTGACAGCGTAGCTGGCATGTTTATGAATTGAAGAAATGATAGGCTGAACTGTTACTATACTTTCTACTCCCTGTTATTACTTTATTGACAGCATATTTCCAGCCTGTCAAGCTCCTCCGAATAATAATATACATGCTCCGACAAAACTTCTTCCGGAATTACACATGTCTGATTAGCTTCTTTTACTATTTTCTCCATTTCTTTATCTTTATAACTGCCATCATCCTTCATTACGATCACTTCATGTATACTGCTGGGCATCAGATAAAAATTTCCGCCTAAAACTTCTGCAGTCTCTTTTAATACTCCGGGATAGATTATCACTCCTGCTCCATTTATACCTTTTGTATTCGTAATTACATAAGGGCATACCCCTTCCTGAGTCAAATATCCATTTTCTTCACGCTTCTGAGGATAACCTTTTATACTGCATAACAGTTCCTGCAGTATATCATCAAGTCTGTAAATCTTCTTTGGAAATAATTTTATTGTGTTGACCTGTGCAATGCAATATAACTGTTTTGTATTTAACCCCCACTCCTCCATGATACTGTTATTTATGCGAACTGATGCAATCCCCTCATCATCAACTGCAACCACACAATAAAATACAACTGCCATATCAAGAAAAGGAATATATGGTGTAGTTTCTAAAATCTTTTTATTCTTCTCCATTGATATAAGTCTGAATGTTATCTTATCACAACAATTTTCATATGATAAATCACAGCTTCTCTCATCAAGACTATTACTTGCTTCATCATATATTCTCACAATAGATTCAATTATACTTTTAAACGACTCACCCATTTTATATCTTTCATAATATTGCTTAAGGTAAATATTGGGAGAACATATACTGCCTGATTGGAGTATTGTAAGACTATCGTACTCCTGCGAATTATTTTTTATGACTTTATGAATCTGGACTTTTGCATCACTGCCATATAACTTCTTTACTTCATTTTTTACTTCATTCTTAAACTCCTCGTACTTCAATAATTCTTTCATCTAACACATCCCCTCTTTTATTTAGAAAACCTCCTTACCTTTTGTCTGTGATAACTTTTTCTCTAATATTTTGTCTTATCCATACAGATTTTTATCCTGTTTTAATATTCATTTTCTATGTATGATATATAGTTTTTGTTTGTTACTGTTCATCTCCACTTTTAACACTTGTTGCATTACTATTGGCGTTTACCATAGATATGAGCAGTAATATCTGTTTTAAATTTGCGCTTTTTGGTAATTTTACTCGACAGAGTATCGATTGTTATAGTTTCTTAACAGGCCTTTGACGCCCTAATCTTAATAGATATATGAATACATGTGAATTTGAAATACTGCAGACATTTGGGACTTTCTACACTAATCTCACATTTACTGTTTTGAATACTTTACAGGAATTTTGTAAAGAGATTTTCTGTAAACATATTAACAAATGGATTGTATAACAACAATGTTTACTATCACTAATTCTATACGTGCAAAATAACATATTTAATAATTCAATTCCCGATATCACCCATTTACTACATTCTCAATTATTTATATTGTATATTTCACTCGGAATATTTTATTGATTTTGCACAGTTTTTTTCCATCTTTATCTATAGATTTCCTGTGTTTTCAGTTGTTTAAGGAACTTTTTCCTTAAATTGCAGCTATTTGTTTACTCTGAATTTTCGTGGTGATATTCCATATATTTTCTTAAAACTTCTGATAAAATAGCTTACATTGGTAAATCCACTCTGCATTGCCACATCTGTTACAGATAAATTTGATACGGCAAGAAGCTGTTTAGCATGTTCAAGCCTTAGATGATTGATATATTGCGATATAGTTATATGAAAATGCTTCTTAAAATATCTTGATATATATTTTTCTGACATATGAAAAAGATTTCCAAGCTCTTTTAAAGAAAGCCTCTCCATATAATTCTGCTGAATATACGATATCAATTCCTTATCCGTACTGTCATATACCGTGTCGTTTGTTGTAAACATATTATTTTCATATAATAACTGTATAAACCTCAACAGGACAATCCTTGTTTCAATCTGCATTGCACATATTGTATACTCTGTATCATATGAATTTGCATCATCCGATCTGTGCAGATCATCTTTGTTTCCGGCAATCAGTATATCCAATAGCTCACATAATCTAATGTGCAGCTCATTATTTACATTACCGCCTGTTCCGCAATTATATACCGAATGTAAGATATTTAATGTTCTGCTCCTAAGAGGAAGAAAAATCTTTTCTTCCAGCCAGTCATTTGTCTGAAATGATATAAATTCCAACGGAAAAAGGAATGTATAATAATCCATCTTTAGCTGCTCTGATCCCATGAAATGGAGTTCACCCGGAGATACAACAAATATATCTCCTTTGTTTCCTATATATGTATCACCTGATATATTTACATATAAAGGTCCATTTATTATATATATAATTTCCAATTCATCATGCCAGTGTACCGGTATCTGAAATGCATTTTTACTGTTTTTAATGTGATACTGCGTAAATGGATACTCAACAGTTCCATGTGGTCTGTTTTCTTTTAATTCAAAATACATTTTCTTTCCTCTTTGTCCTATAAACTTTTAATATAATTTTACCGCTTTTACAACAACATAATAACATATAAAAGTAGAAATAGTGCAATTTTTAGTATATATTTTACAAGTATTTGGTCAAAAAAGGCGATAAACTATCTATAAATTGATATTACGGAAATTGCCTGACAATGTAGCGATCCGTGGCATAAATTTAGCACAGGTATATTTACTATGGAGGAATTAAAATGACATTAGAAGTAAAAAGAAAGTCTTTAATACAGCTTTTCATACCTATATGTTTTGAAACACTTTTCTATATGCTTGCAGGAATGGTTGATACCCTTATGCTTTCTTCGGTAAGCGATCATGCCGTAGGTGCAGTTGGTACTGCCAATACATATATTGGTGTCTTTATAATTATGTTTGGTGTAATATCATCCGGTATGGTTGCCGTAATGACACAAAATATTGGTGCCGGAAAACCGGGTATTGCTTATCAGGCAAAACAGATCGGACTTGCCTTTAACACCGTAGTGGGAATTTTGATGTCGGCATTTTTATTTATATTTTCCGGTAAGATCCTTGAACTTGTAAGTATAGCCCCTGCACTTATGGAACCAGCCAGAGTCTATCTTCAGATAGTAGGCGGAAGTTGTATATTAAATGCCATTATACCAATATTTTCAAGCTACCTGAGAGCATTTGGCTATACTAAACAGTCACTATTTGCGTCCATGATAGGAAATGTTGTTAACTTTATACTTAATGCATTTTTCCTTTTTGTTATGCACTGGGGTGTACAGGGTGTTGCAATAGCTACTGTTATATCAAGAGTTATCAATCTTATAATCGTTGCATCAATGAGTTCTGTTCTTATAAAAGCCAAACAAAGTCCTGAAAGACTTCCATCACGTAAAGTTCTTGAACAGATAATAAAGATTGGTCTTCCATCAGCATTTGAAACTGCTCTCTATAACATTGCAATGACACTTGTAGTACGTTTCCTCAATCAGATGGATACAGATGGCATGAATGTTACAGCACGTTCATATACAATGCAGATTTCAAATTTTTCATACTGTATCGGTGCATCTCTTGCCCAAGCAAATGCTATAATTACCGGCTGGCGCATAGGAGCCAAAGAATACAGGGAGTGTGAAAAAGGAACAAAACAAGCTGCTGTATATGGCGTTATAATTGCTGCATGTCTTGAAGCCATATTTTCTTTGTCCGGCAACTGGCTTGTACTTATTTTTACTGATAATCAGTCAATG
>CAZFFA010000227.1:3915-4363 GCA_964517955.1 uncultured Jutongia sp.
ATAAATCTTGTAATAAAGCTTCTTAGCATAGACATAATTCTTGAAGTAGGCCGGGTAACAAATCTTGTATATGGACAGGCATTAAAAACAAGTGGTGATGCTGTTTTCCCTGTTGTTATGGGTGCCATATTTATGTTTTTATGTGCAGTAGGGGGTACGTATCTGTGGGGAATACATTTTGAACTTCTGGCTGTTGGTGCATATATTGGTCTTGCAAGCGACGAATGTGTCAGAGCCGTAGGTATGGTTCTTCGCTGGAGAAGCGGCAAATGGAAGTCAAAGGGACTTGTATCATAGTTATTTATACGGAAAAGCAAAACAGGTACTATACAATTCGCTTAAGAATATGTATAATACCTGTTTTTATGTCTTTTTAATATAAATATTTGTAATATATGTAACAGTTCAGCCATAAAGTAATAGGCAATACATATTTGAGCTTGCTCAT
>CAZFFA010000228.1:0-4348 GCA_964517955.1 uncultured Jutongia sp.
GTATCTGCTGCCGCAAGTACAACTTTCTTTCCTCTGTTTTTAAACTGTCCTGCAAGTTTTCCTACAGAAGTAGTTTTACCTACACCATTGACACCTATAAGAAGGATGACTGATTTTTCATTTTCAAAATCATAAGCATTGTCATCAACTCTCATCTGCTCCTTGATAGAATCAATAAGAAGCTGTCTGCATACTTCTATCTCTTTTATTTTCTGCTCTTTGACTTTCTGTCTTAAGTTTTCTATTATTTTCTCTGTTGTAGCAACACCTATATCTGCCATTATAAGAACTTCTTCAAGTTCCTCATAGAAATCTTCATCTATTTCAGAAAAACCGCTGAATATAGAATCAATACCAGATACAAGATTATCTCTTGTCTTAGTAAGGCCATCGATCAGTCTGCCAAAAAAGCCTTTTTTTTCCTTCATATTATCCTCCAATCGTTCATATCATGACCATTTGTTTTTCAAAACAACATCAGTCAATTCATGAAACTTACTCATGCTATAGTACACTATTTCTCACCTTAGGGCAACACCTAGCAAAATATTTCCATTTTCTCATAGCATATCTGCCATAGCCCACACCTATAATATGACATTTGCCTGACACTCATTTATAAACTAATCTGATTAAGGTGTCAAAAGCCCCCTCTTGATACTTTAATCCTAATCTGTAAGTTCTTTGTCATCAAGAAGATTTACTGATACAAGAGTTGATACACCTTTTTCCTGCATCGTTATACCATATAGTATATCTGCCGCATTCATTGTGCCTCTTCTATGGGTGATCACTATAAACTGCGTATCTTTTGTAAGCTTATGCAGATAATCTGCATATCTTCCTACGTTAGAGTCATCAAGTGCCGCCTCTATCTCATCAAGGAGACAGAACGGTGATGGTTTAAGACTCTGTATTGCAAAAAGAAGTGCTATGGCAGTAAGTGCCTTTTCTCCACCTGATAACTGCATCATATTCTGAAGCTTCTTACCAGGCGGCTGTGCAACAATCTTAATTCCTGCCAGAAGTACATCCTCGCCATCAGTAAGTTCAAGAGTACCTCTGCCGCCGCCAAATAATTCCTTAAATACTTTATCAAATCTGTTCCGTATTTCCGCAAACTGTTCCTCAAACTGTTTTCTCATTTCAACATCAAGGTCTTCTATAACCCCTACAAGAACTTCCGCGGCTTTGGTTATATCATCATGCTGTGAGCTTAAAAGCTCATATCTCTCATTAACTTCCTTATACTGCTCAATCGCATTGACATTTACATCACCGAGATTTTTTATCATGCCTTTAAGTTCTTTGATACGTGTTCTCATATCATTTTCTGAAATTCCAAGATCAGTCTTAAGTTCCTCGGCACTATGATATGTAAGCTCATACTGTTCCCACATATATGATGTATATGAATCAATTCTTTCAGCAAGCTTATCTTTTTGATTGTTAAGTCTGAAACATTCTTTGTCAAATTCATTGATTCTTTTTGACAACTCCTCACGCCTGTCCATAAACCCTTTATTTTCATTTGTAAGTTCTGTCTTTTTTGCCATTTCCTTATCAATCTGCTTAGTTAAGTTTTCTATTCTGAGTTTTGCATCAGATATTTTAATATTGACATTTTCTATTTCTGATTTTTTATCACTAACCATATTGTCAACATTGCTGCTATTGTGATCCACCTCATCCAATTCAGTCCTGTATCCTGCAATTTCATCATTTATTCTCTTTATATTTTCAAAGATAAACTGTTCATTCTGAATAAAACTGTTATTTTCAAGAAGTAATTTTGAATTTGATTCTGATATTTTTTCTTCTTCTTTTTTCTGATTTGCAAGTTCTTCATTGTAAGATGCAATTTCATCATCAAATGACTTGCTTTGATCTTCATTATCCGTAAGAACATTTGTTATCTTATCAAGCTCAAGCATAAGCTTTGACTTATCAGTCTCAATTTCCTGTCCCTCAAAATGAATCCTTTCAAGTTCCTGCTGACTCTTTTCAAGATCCTCCACAGCCCTGTCATAGTTGATCTTGGAAGTATTCTGTCTGATTCTAAGCTCCTGACGTTTTTTATTGTTGTCAGAGATTTCTTTCATAGTTTCCTGACGTTTTTCGTTGTTCTTTTCTATAATATCAGAAACTTCTTTAAGCCTTGTTCTGAGTTTTAAGACCTGATTTTCAAGATCTTCCATCTCTCTCCTGCGGCCAAGCAGATTATTGTTGTTTTTAAATGCACCACCTGACATTGAACCACCGGGATTTAAAAGATCACCTTCTATAGTAACCATCCTTAATGTATGATGATATTTTCTGCCAAGTGCGATTGCATTGTCGATATTGTCTACAACTATAAATCTTCCAAGAAGATATTCTACAAGTTCATTAAATCTGTCATCTGCTTCTACAAGTGTAGATGCAATTCCGATAACACCCGGCTCCGACATAATATTGTATGCTCTTGATGCCGGCTTTGCATGAATATTTGTAAGTGGAAGAAATGTAGCTCGTCCATATCTGTTCTTTTTAAGATACTGGATCATATTCTTGGCTGTCTGTTCATTATCAGTTACGATATTTTGTATACTTCCGCCAAGAGCTGTTTCTACGGCAAGCTCATATTCTTTTTTTACACTTATTATATCTGCAACAACACCAATAATTCCAGACTCCTCATTCTTTCTCTCCATGACACGTCTGATACTCTGACCAAATCCTTCGTATCGTTCAGTCATATTCTTCAATGAATTAAGTCTTGAATTTTCCATATGGAATTTCTGTTGTATATCTCTGTGTTCTTTACTCAATTCATCATTACTATCATTAATCTTATGAATGGTGTCACTCAGTTTTTCGTTGATATCATTCATAGCACTAATCTTTTCTGATACCTCAAGTAAAACTTTCTTTTCTCTGTCAATTGTTTCTGTATATACAGATGCTTCCGATTTATTCTGAAGAACACGTTTAGTAAGCTCTGCTCTCTTGATATTATTCTGTTCAAGAAGCGTCCTGTATCTCTGCTCCTCTGTCTTAATATCAGATGCTGCGTTAATAGCAGCAAGCTTTTTGTTCTCACATACTGTAATCTTCGTTTCAATCTCTTTAATTTTAGTAAGAACTTCTTTTAATTTTTCTTCATTTAATGCCTGTTCTGCCAGATTTTTTTCTTTGTTTTGTTCATTATCTGATTTCTGTTTATCATACTTTTCAATATCATTTTCAAGAGATGTTATCTTTTCTTTTAATGACCTGCTCTGTTCATTGTAATGAATCTCATTCTGCCTTATCGTATTGATCTGCTCGTTAAGTATCTTTATGTCACTCTCATATTGATTGAGCAGAAGCTTTTTAGAAGACAATTCCTCTTTGTGTTCTTCAAGCAGTTCTGAATGTCTTTCCAGTTCTTCCTCTTTTGCAGCATTTTCTTTTCTGCTTTTGTCAAGTTCCAATGATGCTCTTTCAAGATCACCTGCCGCTATCGTCTGTTTTTTCTCTACTTCTGATATCTGATTGTTGATATTCTCATATTCGTGAATAAACATGTTGACATCAAGGCTTCTAAGCTCATCTCTGTACTTAAGATATTCTTTCGCCTTTTCCGACTGTTTTCCAAGAGGCTCGACCTGCTTTGTAAGCTCAGATAATATATCTTCTATTCTGACAAGATTATTTCTTTCTTCTTCAAGATTTTTCTCGGCTGCAGCTTTTCTTTTCTTATATTTTACAATACCCGCTGCTTCATCGAAAAGTTCACGTCTTTCTTCCGGCTTACCACTAAGTATCTTATCAATCTGACCCTGTCCGATAATAGAATATCCTTCTTTTCCTATACCTGTATCAAATAAAAGCTCCTGCACATCTTTTAATCTGCATGAAGCCCCATTAAGAAGATACTCACTTTCACCCGAACGATATACTCTTCTTGCTATTTTAACCTCTTCATATGGCACATTAAGCTTATGATCTTCATTGTTTATCGTAATTGCAACATACGCAAAGCCAAGTGGTTTTCTAAGTTCCGTACCTGCAAAAATTACATCTTCCATCTTTGCTCCACGAAGCTGTTTCGCACTTTGTTCACCAAGCACCCATCTGACAGCATCGGCTACATTGCTTTTACCACTTCCATTGGGACCTACGATTGCTGTTATTCCATGATGAAATTCAAATATAAGTTTATTGGCAAATGACTTAAATCCATGAACTTCAAGACTCTTTAAATACATTCACTATCTCCCTTGCTTTTTATATGTTCCAAGCTTTAATATTGCCTGATATGCCGCAGACTGTTCTGCCTTCTTCTTTGTTCTTCCTTTAGCCGTTGTAAGCTGCTTGCCATCTA
>CAZFFA010000229.1:0-4320 GCA_964517955.1 uncultured Jutongia sp.
CAGGTGATCCTGTAGAAGAAGTTCGTTCAGCAAAGCTTATACTTAAAACTCTCGGCCTTAGAAAAGGCGGTGTAACCGTTGTGTCATGTCCTACATGTGGAAGAACACAGATAGATCTGATAGGACTTGCCGGAAAAGTTGAAAATCTTGTAAAAGATATGGATCTTGATATAAAGGTTGCTGTCATGGGATGTGTTGTCAATGGTCCGGGAGAGGCAAGAGAGGCAGATATAGGCATAGCCGGTGGAAAAGGAGAGGGCTTACTTATAAAGAAAGGCGAAATTATCAGAAAAATGCCTGAGTCAGAACTTCTCGGTGCACTTAAGGAAGAACTTGACAAAATGGCACAAAATAAATAGTGTGCAGAAATGAGTATTAGTATGGAGGTTTTAAAGTGGACAAGCTTTTATTGGAAACGTTTGGAGATGTAAATCTTACAGACAGGCAAAAAAAGCTTTTTGCTGATGTATATGTAGAACGTGTAGTAGTTACAAAAGCTGCAAAGACCATAGATCTTTACATAAAAAGTAAACATATTATTGCTTATCGGGAGATTTCCCTCCTTCAATATGCGCTCAGTCAGGTGTTTGCAGGAGCGGGAATTACTCTTAATGTGCATGAATGTTTTGATCTTTCAAATCAGTATACAGCAGATAATTTCTGGGATGAATATAAAGAGAGCATACTTCTTATACTTAAAGACAATAACGTACTTGATTTTAACATGCTGTATAGTGGCAAGGTTAATATGTCAGACAATACATTGTCTATTTCATGTGAAGATGACAGCATGTATCGTGCAAGAGAAAAAGATGTAAAGAGAAGTCTGCATGATATATTTAAAACAAAGGCCGGTTTTGAGCCGGATATAGAAATTAAATATACCGAACCCGCAAAAGAAGAAATAGAAAAAGACAAATATGAGATATATCATCTCGACAATATAAAATCTACAGTTGTATCAGATGATCATGCTTCAAAGAAAAATGAAAAAATCAGGAAAAAAGAAAAATCTACGCCTGTAGAAAGTAAAACAAAAGCATCTGTAGATGCTTCTACAAATGTAGCAATGGGATTTGATGTTCCTAAAAAGGACATCGAAAAAGCCGGTGAAGCTTCAAAACCGGAGAATCAGACAACTTCTAATAAAAATGAAACAAAGTCTAAGGAAAATTATTATTCAAAAGGCAGGTTCAAAAAAGGCGGTTTTAGTAGTAAAGCACCTCTTGATGAAAGCTGTTTCTATGGAAGAAACTGTGAAGGAAATCATATAAAGATCGCAGATATACAGGGAGAAGTTGGCGAAGTCGTTATAGAAGGTCAGGTTACATCTGTAGAAGAACGTGAAATTCGTAATGAAAAGATAATATATATGTTCAATATAACGGATTTTACAGATACAATAGGTGCAAAAATATTTATCCAGAAGGATGAAGCTAATCCAATCCATGCCAATATCAAAAAGGGTAAGTTTATAAAAGTAAAGGGAATACCTCTTTTTGATACATACAGCAGGGAATTATCCATAAGCTCAATAAGGGGGATTAAGCCGGGAAGCGATACAAGAACAGTCCGTATGGACAATTATGAAGGTATGAAACGAGTTGAACTTCATGCACATACACAGATGAGTGAGCTTGATTCAGTAATGGCTGTAGGGGATTATGTAAATACAGCCAAAAGATGGGGACATAGTGCGATAGCCATTACGGATCATGGTGTGGTTCAGTCATTCCCGGATGCAGACCATGCACTTAGTTCTGATGATGATCTTAAGATATTGTATGGAATGGAAGCATATCTTGTTGATGATCTTATTGATACTGTAAAGAATGACAAGGGACAGGATTTTGCAGGGGACTTTATTGTATTTGACCTTGAAACAACAGGCATTGGTGCCAAAAGTAATGAAATAATTGAGATTGGTGCTGTCAAAGTAAGCAATCAGAAAATAGTGGACCGTTTCAGCCAGTTTGTCAATCCAAACAGACCAATACCATACAATATAACACAACTTACAAGTATTGATGATTCAATGGTGGCAGACGCACCTGATATTGATGAGGTCTTGCCAAAGTTTCTTGAATTTTGCGGTGATGCCGTCATGGTTGCCCATAATGCATCATTTGATATAGGATTTATCAATCAGAAGGCGAAAGACAGAAATATTAAGACTGATTTTACAGTTATTGATACAGTGTCTATGTCAAGGGCACTGCTGCCGGAACTTAAAAAATATAAACTTGATACTGTTGCCAAGGCACTTGGAGTATCTCTTGAAAATCATCACAGGGCTGTAGATGATGCAGAAGCAACAGCAGAGATATTCTTAAAACTTGTGATGCGTCTTGATGAAAAGAACATACACAATCTTAAAGAACTTAACGATTTTGGTGTTCCTGACGAAGAGGCAATAAGAAAAATGCCGTCATATCATGCAGTAATACTTGCCAAAAATGAGACGGGACGAGTTAATCTTTATCATCTGGTATCAGATTCTCATTTGAAATATTACAACAGACGGCCAAAACTGCCAAAGAGCCTTTATCTTCAATATTCAGAGGGTCTGATGATAGGTTCAGCCTGTGAAGCGGGAGAACTATACAGGGCACTTGTTGAAGAAAAATCTGATGAAGAGATAGACCGACTTGTAAAATTTTATGACTATCTTGAGATACAGCCACTTGGCAACAATGCATTTATGGTCAGGGATGATAAAAGATATCCTCAGATTCAGGATGACAATGATCTTATGGAAATAAACAGAAAGATTGTATCTCTTGGTGAGGAATATAATAAACTTGTAGTTGCTACATGTGATATTCACTTTTTAAATCCTGAAGATGAAATTTACCGAAGAATAATCATGGCAGGACGTGGATTTGATGATGCCGATGAGCAGGCTCCGCTTTACTACCGGACAACGGAAGAGATGCTTTCTGAATTTCAATATCTTGGCTCAAAGAAGGCAGAAGAAATTGTTATAACCAATACAAATCTAATAGCAGACATGATTGATTATATAAAGCCATGCAGTCCACGAAAATGTCCTCCACAGATTGAAAATTCTGATCAGGATCTAAGGGATATCTGTTACAACAGGGCACATGAAATGTATGGACCTGATCTTCCGCCTGTCGTTGTCGAAAGACTTGAAAGAGAGCTTAATTCCATTATAAGTAATGGTTATGCCGTTATGTACATTATTGCGCAGAAGCTTGTATGGAAGTCAAATGAAGATGGCTATCTGGTTGGCTCCAGAGGCTCTGTAGGTTCATCATTTGTTGCGACAATGGCTGGTATTACGGAGGTTAATCCGCTTCAGGCGCATTATTACTGTAAAAAATGTCATTATTATGATTTTGACTCTGACGAAGTAAAGGCATTTAGTGGAAACTCTGCATGTGATATGCCTGATAAAAGATGTCCTGTATGCGGCGAATGGCTCGAAAAGGACGGCCACGATATACCATTTGAAACATTCCTTGGATTTAAGGGCAATAAAGAGCCTGATATCGATCTTAACTTTTCAAGTGAATATCAGAGTAATGCTCATGATTATACGGAAGTAATATTTGGTGCCGGTCATACATTTAAGGCAGGTACGGTAGGAACACTTGCCGAAAAAACAGCTTACGGCTACGTTAAGAAATATTATGAAGAACGTGAACAGAGTAAGAGAAGTGCAGAGATAGAGCGTATCTCACAGGGATGTGTTGGTGTAAGAAGAAGTACAGGACAGCATCCGGGCGGAATTGTAGTTCTGCCTATGGGTGAACAGATCTATACATTTACTCCGGTACAGCATCCCGCCAATGATATGACATCAAAGATAATAACAACTCATTTTGATTATCATAAGATTGATGCCAATCTTTTGAAACTTGATATACTCGGTCATCAGGACCCGACAATGATCCGTATGCTTGAAGACCTTACAGATGTCGAGGCTACAAAGATAAGGATGGACGATAAGGCGGTACTTTCACTTTTTGAAAGCACAGAGGCACTTGGTATAAAGCCGGAAGATATAGGCGGCTGTACACTTGGCTGTCTGGGACTTCCGGAGTTTGGTACACCTTTCGTACATGGTATGCTTACGGATGCAAAACCGAAGAATTTTTCTGATCTTGTCCGTATTTCGGGACTGTCACATGGTACCAACGTCTGGCTCGACAATGCACAGTATTTCATTGCCAATGGTGACTGTACGCTTTCAACTGCGATATGTACGCGTGATGATATCATGATATATCTTATTCATATGGGTGTAGAGAATGAACGTTCATTTAAGATAATGGAAAGTGTACGTAAGGGTAA
>CAZFFA010000230.1:0-4306 GCA_964517955.1 uncultured Jutongia sp.
TCACTGCATCATCTGGATCAATCATGCTCTTTGTAGGCGGCTCAACAGGCTGAAACTCGCCTTTGGGATCTAAAATCAATCTCGGAATCGCTTTTATCACCTTAATCGCATCATCGGCATCAATTATTTTACCCACTATTCATCCCTCATAATCACGATAGCTGCGGCGATAGCAATTCCACAAAACACTCCGAATCCAAAGCCCACAGCCATTCCAATGGCTATATCAATCCCCATTACTGTTCGGTCACCTCGCCTAAGTAATCCAACTCATAGTTACGGATCTGATCCTCCGTTAATATCTCCGTATAAAACAGATAGCTGTAATACGGATTTCTGTCAGATTCGCGTACATCGTGTAGATGTTCCATAGGTTGGCATCCAAGAGAAAAGCCTCGTAACCTCATTCCGTATTTATACTTCTTTGTCACGATCTTCCAAGCCTCTAATTTCCTCGTTGAATCTGCGGATAGTCCCCATGTCTCCATGCACCTGGAAATAAATATCCCCGCCATTCATCAGAATGCTTAAGCCCATGATACTTTTAGCATCCACGATATATCTCTTTATCTCGCACATTGCATCAATATCAATGCCCTTATATTTCTCACATATATTAGCGATGCGCACCGCATCATTAAGCGTCTTGATCTGCATTTATCCTCCTCGTATCGCCGAAGCATAATTCCTCAAAGTACGGAAATTTTTCTCTAACCTCTTTACAGAACGCTCTCCATTCCGGCAATTTATGGTTGCTTCTCTGCATTACAATTGTTTTCAACTGCCTATAATTTGTGGTCATTTTGGCTGTCAGCTTAAAACCACATGGATTACTGTAGAGAAGCTGTAGGTATTTCAGTTCCTTTTCTTTTGGATCGGTTTCAGCATTGTAGGCATCCACCTTCTCTTTCATAATTTCAATCATTCTGGGATCCACGTACTCGATATACTGCTTTTCCACATCGAACCTCGCGATGCGATGCATGGTTGACTGGCTAGATACGAAGTCAAAGAAATGATATCTCTCCGCTTCCGTCCATGCCTTAACTGTGAACGTCAGATCAAACTGAGCAATGATCCCGTTGAGGAACGTATCGTGTCCAGATCCAGGCGGTGCAGCTCCAAGCTTTCTGGTTCTGTCTGTGATTTCGATAGTGGCCTTCTCCACATCTGTCAGCATCGGATACTTACTGCCCTTTACCGCATCATCTAATCCGTAAATATTTATGTGTTTAATCACCGCCATCTTCAATCACCTCAATTTCCGGGATCGGTTCCTGTCCCATCTGATAGGCTTTTCCCCATCTATTAACGCCTCGTGCAGTCCTAATTGCATCCCAAATTGTTTCGGCTTCAACCATCTCATCTGTTTTGTGTTCAAGATATCCATACGGCTCAAAAGCGATTCGATACGCAGCCCTCATAACTTCGCGGATATGATCCCGCCTATGGATATAACTGTTAAAGATGGCCTTATGATCTGGATTCTCCGGCGATAGATCACAATTCAGTCTTGCCAATTCATCCGTAAACATCCATTCTTGTCCGGCAAACAGACGCATTGTGGTTTCGATGTATTTCTCAGCAATGCCCATCTGCTCTTCTGTGAGGGTAATTCTATATTTCTTGCTCATTGATTAACTCCTTATGCCTATCGAAATACCATAACGCCTTTTTTACATCCTGTTCTTCATTATCCTTGTTCTTTCGTCTCCACAAATATTTGTAGCAATTCAGAATCGCAAATGATAATACAGCTTCTTTACCAAAAATCGATTCCATAGCATCAATACATTCAACCTTCCCAGATGCATAGTGCTCCGGCTTATTTACGGGATCAAATTCTTTGTTATCCATATGCGAGTCCCACCCCCTTATAGACTGTTTAAGTAATCTTCGATTGACATCTGACCTTCATATTCATATGTTTCAGATGTATCTGCCCTTGGCATATGTTTCTTAACTTCAATTATCGGAGTTCCATTGTACGGCACGTTAAAAAGCCCACAGGCCGTATACTTTAATCTCCAGTCCGTAGCTTCGGAAGATGTATTTCCGTAACATGAACACTTGTACCATTTTTTACTTGCCGTATGAATGATGAGATTTTCACACTCGGCACATTTATGCTCTGGATCCTCTCCAAACATTTCATGCATTAGGTCGATTTTATTGAGTCCCACGGACAACCTCCTTAAACCATTTCAAAAGTTCCTTGCTCTCCTCTGACATCTCATACTCATTACAACGATTGAAATGCTGTCTTCCGTCATACAAGGTCATGATATAGTTGTCCGATAGATTGATTTCCTTCGCCCTGCATTGGTTATTAACGTCATTCCAAATGCAATCGCAAGCTGCACATATTACTTTTGGCATTAACTCACCTCTTCCATGTCTTCCGGCAGTACATATCTCTTGCAGTTATTTTTGAAGTACACCACGGCTACCTTCGGACGGTCTGTAATGTTCTTGAAACAGTGACCGTATTCGTGTATATCGCCAAATCCATAGTCGTATGATTCCCAATCCGTGCCGATTCTGCCTTTAACATCAAGCCTTGTATATCCGACTACAAATCCATCAAATTCGCATTCAGTTCGTTTTCGGTACGTCTTTTCTACGGATTCTCCGTCAAATTCGGAAAGATCTGCCAGTTCTATCTGCTCACATTTTTCCTCATCGAAGCCATAAGCGATTGCCTTTGCCTTATAGTCAGTTACAAACTTGTCATAACAGAATGTGCCGTCCGCATTGTAAAACTGAATATGCACGTTATCGCAGATTTTCTTCATGTACGCCTTGCAGTGTACTTTCGTGAACAGCTTTACCATCTGTAATACTCTCCGTTAATCTGTATGATGTACTTTCCCTTTGGCAATCCTTCGTATGCACAATTCGCAATGTAAAGCGTTCCATCTTCAGCCAAAACGTGCATTATGGTTTCTGCACCATTTACTTTTTCGTCAGGATAAATCGGATCTCCGCTTTCTTTGTCATACACCGTGAATCCTGTGAACTCCGGCAACTTATTGAAATCAATCATCTGTTCACCTTATGTTTACTCCCATACAATTTCTCGTTTTGTCAGTATCTTCGGTTTTTCACTTCCCCAATCGTAAAATGTTCCACATTCATCACAAGCCACATCACTTTTGTAGCCTCGAATCCGTCTATGGCACACTGGACAGAAGTAATCAATATCCCACCAAATACTCCATCCATCTTCGTCACTTCTTTTTGCGAGTTCTGCCCTTGGTCTAATTTTCTTGATCATCTGTTAATTAACTCCTTTGTCTTGTCGAAGTACCACAGAGCCTTTTGTATGTCCTGTTCCTCGTTATCCTTGTCTTTTCTTCTCCACAAGTATTTCCACATATTTAGCCAAGTGAAGTGAATCACTGCCTCTCTTCCAAAAAGCTGTTCCATCGCATCAATGCATTCGACCTTCGTATTTGCGTAGTGTTCTGGACGGTTGACCGGATCGAATCCAGTAACCATATCTACAGTAGCGCTGATTATCGACTCCAGATACTCTTTTGCCGTATTATCAAAATATTGGGCAATTTCGTCTTCGCGTTTATATTGACTCCATGTCACAAACCCATCGGGAAGGTGTGCATAAATATAAACCGGATATCGCGTAGGATCTGGTATGGCTCCGACATCGCTTAACCTGTCTCCATCGAACCAAGTATATTGTGTTTCCTCATCAATCTTTTTGAGGACGGCTTTCATTTCCTCTTCGCTATCGCATTTGATCCTGATAATTGTATTGCTCATTCCGTAATCATCGCTCCTATCTCGTCTACAGATTCTTTGACTTGGATGTAATTTTTTTCTTCTCCAACAAACTGAATGCACGTTACTCCCTTACACAGCTCCCTCTGATCGGGAAACATTGAGCAGATGTTTTGCGTTTGCACAGCTATCTCGTCACCACTCTGAAAAAAATGTAATCTGATCCACATTTTTCATCTCCTATCAAAACGCCAAATGTTTCATACTCTTAGGCTCTTCAGTTTCAAAAAATCCTTGTCTGTCATTGTCCCATTTAAAATAGAATCGTTCTTGCCTCGCAAGCGGTTCGTAAATTCCTTGAGACTTTTCAACGGCATAATCAAGCAGATTTTCATGATGAGCAATAATATATCCGCACTCGTAAAATCCATCTTTAACGCTGAATATATTCCCGTGCATGGCATTAACGGCATCTTGCTTGTAGAAGAAAATACCGATTTCTTCTTCAGATCCGGCGTTTGGATTTCTGCTGTTTTCAATCATGACAATTCTGTAAATCATCCAT
>CAZFFA010000231.1:0-4146 GCA_964517955.1 uncultured Jutongia sp.
CTGTTCTTATGAATATTCTGCCTGCCAAAGTTGCCGGTGTTGAAAAGATTATTATGACTACACCACCTGGAAAAGACGGCAAGGTATATCCTGTAACACTGGTTGCTGCCAATGAAGCCGGTGTAGATGAAATATACAAGGTTGGTGGAGCACAGGCGATAGGTGCTCTTGCATTTGGAACAGAGAGTATCAAAAAAGTAGATAAGATAGTTGGACCGGGCAATATATTTGTTGCTCTTGCAAAAAAGGCTGTTTATGGATATGTAAGCATTGATTCTATAGCAGGACCAAGTGAGATACTTGTCCTTGCTGATGAGACTGCAAATCCACGTTATGTGGCAGCAGATCTTCTGTCACAGGCAGAGCATGATGAGATGGCTTCAGCAATACTTGTAACTACAAGTGAAGATCTTGCAAAGAAAGTATCAGATGAGGTTGATGGATTTGTAAAAGTTCTTTCAAGAAAAGATATCATACAGAAATCACTTGATTCATATGGATATATACTTGTAGCAGAAACTATGGAAGAAGCTATAGATACAGCCAATGAGATTGCTTCAGAGCATCTTGAGATAGTAACAAAGAATCCGTTTGATACCATGACAAGAATTAAGAATGCCGGAGCAATATTCCTTGGAGAATACAGCAGCGAGCCTCTTGGAGATTATTTCGCAGGACCAAATCATGTACTTCCTACAAATGGTACAGCCAAATTCTTCTCACCATTGTCAGTTGATGATTTCATAAAGAAATCAAGTATAATCTCATATTCAAAAGAAGCTCTTGAACTTATACATAATGACATAGAAGATTTTGCCAAAGCAGAGAAGCTTACAGCTCATGCAAATTCAATTGCAGTAAGATTCGAGAAATAAGGAGGCACAGTATGGGCATGGAAAAATTAGAACGCAAAGCAGTTGTCAGCAGAAAAACAGGCGAAACTGACATTAGCATAAGTATAAATCTTGATGGTACCGGCAAAGCTGATATAGATACAGGTATTGGTTTCTTTGATCATATGCTTAACAGTTTTGCAAGACATGGTCTGTTTGATCTTGAAGTTAAGGTTAAGGGTGATCTTGAAGTTGACTGCCATCATACGATAGAGGATACAGGAATAGTTCTCGGACAGGCTATAAAGAAGGCAGTAGGAGACAAAAAGGGTATTAGAAGATTTGGTGACTGTATGCTTCCTATGGACGAGACACTTGTATTGTGTGCGCTTGATCTGTCAGGAAGACCATATCTGGTGTACAATTTAAATCTTACAGTGCCAAGTGTAGGTGGATTTGATACAGAGATGGTTCATGAATTTTTCTATGCTGTAAGCTATAGTGCCGAGATGAATCTCCATGTTAAGATGCTTGACGGAGTGAATAATCACCATATTATAGAAGCTGCATTTAAAGCATTTGCAAAAGCACTTGACAAAGCAGTTGAATACGATCCACGAATAACAGATGTACTTTCTACAAAGGGAACGCTGTAGAGGAAATGAGGAAAATATGAGCAAAAAGAAAATAATTCCATTTATTAATGCTGAAAATGAAATGGCATCAAGTGTTATTAATCTTGCTGACCGTTATTCATGCGAGGGTGCAGACAGCCTTTTTATTTACAATTATTCAGGAGATGAGGCTTCAAGAGAAGAATTTCTTGCAACAGTAAGAAAGATTGAGAAGCTTATAGATATTCCATTTATGGTAGGTGTATATGTTGATAGATTTGAGGATGCAAAAAAGGCTTTATATACTGGTGCATCAAAAGTTGTAATAAGAAAAGCACTTATGCCTTCTGAAAAGGAATTAAAAGCTATAACAGACAGATTTGACAAAGACAAGCTTGCGATAGAAGTTGATATGAAAGTTGATTTTCAGAATGCAGACAAGCTTGACAAATTCTATGAATCAGGAATAGGTACTGTTCTTGTCAAACATATAGATACTACAGAAAGTTTTGAAAAAGCCATAACTGATACAAAGATGGATGTAATAATCAGAGATGGCCTTATAAGAAATGATCTTGCAGAACTTCTTTCATATAATACAGTTGAAGCCGTTTCAACAAATTATTTTGAAGATGAAGAAAAAGATATATACAAGGCTAAGAGATCATTAAAAGAAAAAGGCATAGATGTTGCTGTATTTGAAAGTCTTATAGATTTTGATGATTTCAAGCTTATGGATAATGGTCTTATCCCTGCGGTTGTACAGGATTATAGAACCAATGAAGTTCTTATGGTTGCATATATGAATAAGGAATCATATGAGAAGACAATCAAGACAGGAAAGATGACATATTACAGCAGAAGCAGACAGGAACTCTGGCTTAAGGGTGAAACGTCAGGTCACTATCAGTATGTAAAATCGCTTATGCTTGACTGTGACAATGACACGATCCTTGCAAAAGTAAGACAGCTTGGTGCTGCATGTCACACAGGAAGCAGAAGCTGTTTCTTCAAGGAACTTGCAAAAAAAGATTATATTGAAAGCAATCCATTGACAGTATTGATGGAAGACTATAATATTATAATGGATAGAAAACAAAATCCTAAAGAGGGTTCTTATACAAATTATCTTTTTGATAAAGGAATCGATAAGATACTTAAGAAATGTGGCGAAGAGGCAACAGAGATTGTTATAGCCGCAAAGAATCCTGATTCAGAGGAACTTAAATATGAGATAGCAGATTTTCTGTATCATATGATGGTTCTTATGGCAGAATGTGGACTTGATTGGAATGACATAACTAAGGAACTTATCAATAGGAGATAGAAAGTTTTGATTAGAAAGGAACGGTGAAGATTATGCTTACAGGTGCATTGTTGGCAAAGGGTTTGACTGATTTAACTTTTGGTGGAGCGTTTTTATGGTATCTTGTGAAGTTCTTGGTAAGTGGCGGACTTGCATTCGTTGCAATTCTTCTTGGAATCAGACTTCGTAAAAACAAGAATGCAAAGATGGAAATTTCAGAGAAGAAAGAAGCATAGAGGGATAAGATGGAGATTGAGAAAAAGTTTTGTCTTAAAAGACTTCCCGAATCTCTTGACCAATATGAGAAAAAGGTTATAGAACAGGGATATCTTTGTGTTAATCCTGTAGTACGCATCAGAAAAAGCAATGACAGATATATTTTGACGTATAAGTCTAAAATTGGTATCGAAGAAAGTGATGGTGTAAGGAAGAACAATGAGATAGAAGTACCTCTTACAAAAGAAGGTTATGAGCATCTTCGCACAAAGGCAGACGATCATCTTATCCAGAAAATAAGATATATAGTTCCGCTTCCTGATGGTCATAAGGGAGAGCTTGATGTATTTGATGGTCTTTTAAAAGGTCTTCAGTTTATAGAAGTGGAATTTGCTTCAGAAGAAGATGCAGATAATTTTGTACCACCTGAATGGTTTGGTGACAATGTCAGTGATGACGAAAGATATTCCAACAGCTTTTTATCAAAATGCGATGGATTGGAAGTGTTTAATTAAGTTAAAAAATACAGTCATTTCTGTTAGCTGATATTTATAGCTTTGCCTGAAATTTTACTAATATATAAAGATGGAGGCTCATTATGTTTAAAATTTTAAAGAAAGAGTATCTTGCCAATAATATCTGGCTTATGGATATAGAGGCACCTAGAGTTGCAAAATCCTGCCAGCCTGGACAGTTTGTAATCGTTAAGTCTGATGAAAAGGGAGAAAGAATCCCTCTTACAATCTGTGATTACGACAGAGAAAAAGGTACAGTAACAATAGTGTTCCAGACTGTTGGTGCATCTACACAGGAAATGGCAGAGTATGAGGTTGGAGAATCATTTATGGATTTTGTTGGACCTCTTGGATGTGCATCTGAACTTATCGAGATGCCAATTGAAGAACTTAAGAAGGAAAAACTCCTTTTCGTATGTGGTGGTGTTGGTACAGCACCTGTATATCCACAGGTTAAATGGATGAAGGAGCATGGAATAGATGTTGATGTTATTATCGGTGCACGTACAAAGGATATCATGATTCTCGAAGATGCAATGCGCAAGGTTGCCGGTAATCTTTACATTGCAACAGATGATGGTTCATATGGCTTTAAGGGTAATGGATGTGACCAGATCAATGAGCTTGTTAAGAATCAGGGTAAAGAGTACACAAGAGTTATC
>CAZFFA010000232.1:0-4089 GCA_964517955.1 uncultured Jutongia sp.
AGTAACACCATCATTTGTAATAAGTGGTGCACCAAAAGACTTATCAAGAACTACGTTTCTTCCTTTTGGTCCCAATGTAACCTTTACTGTATCTGCAAGTTTATTTACACCAGCTTCAAGTGCTGCTCTGGCATCTGCGCCAAACTTAATTTCTTTAGCCATTGTTAATTTCCTCCAATCAAATTTATAATATATATATTAGTCTTCAACTTTTGCAACTATATCATTCTGACGAACAACTATAAACTGCTCATCTCCTAATTTAACTTCTGTTCCTGCGTATTTTGAATAAATTACTTTATCTCCAACTTTAACCTGCATCTCAACTTCTTTACCATCAACAACTCCGCCAGGTCCAACTGCGATTACTTCTGCCTGCTGTGGTTTTTCCTGTGCATTTCCCGGTAAAACGATACCTGATTTTGTAGTTTCTTCTGCTTCTAACTGTTTTAATACAACTCTGTCTCCTAATGGTGATAACTTCATAATAAGTTCCTCCTTTTCAATTTACGTTTATTAGCACTCACTCTTTTTGAGTGCTAACCATAGTCATAATATATTTCATTTGTGAAATTTGTGCAATATCTGTCTTTCTGTAAAATCATAATATTTCGCTGTATATTTTTATATTACTCTTTTTTTCTCATATTTTCTCACTATTTCTCTTTTGTATATTTTATATCAAATTCCATATTCCAATATAGAAGACACATTAATCTATATAACAAAGAAATTGCCTTACCTCTTATAATAAGATATAATTATTGACAGCTTAGCAAATCAAATTTTTGTGGAGGTACATAAAATAATGAAAGAACAATTATATACAATACCTGTAAACGATGCATTTGATATAGATTGTGAATGCCCTCTTTGTCAGATGTACAAGGATATAGAAGATGCTGCACTGGAATTTACTCTTGGTCCAAGCTATATGGAAGATGATATCCGCATGGAAACTGACAAAGCCGGTTTCTGTACAAAACATATCAAACAGCTCTATGAAAGCCAGAATCGTCTTGGTATTGCCCTGATGCTCCATACTCATATGCAGCATACAACAAAGTCACTTGAAAAACTCTCAAAAAACCAGACTGTTTCCAAAAAATCATTATTTCAGAAAAAAGAGCCTTCATCAGTAACTAAGTATATTAACGAACTCAATAATTCATGCTATATATGTAATCGTGTTAATAATGTTTTTAAAAGATATATCGCAACCATAATACACTGTTATCAGCATGATAGCGAATTTCCTGACAAATTCAACAATTCAAAAGGCTTCTGTACTAAGCACTATGGTATGCTGTATGACGCTGCTCTTGATGTTATGTCCGGCACAAAATTAACAGATTTTATCAATTCACTTAACAATATATATTTCACCAATATTAAAAGAGTAACAGATGATCTTGAATGGTTTATAGATAAATTCGATTACAGAAATGAAGATGCACCATGGAAAAATTCCAAAGATGCTGTACAAAGAAGTATCATAAAAACCAATAGTACCTTTGTAGAATAAACCTATATTTATCACATATAAATTTTTTCATATACGATAAACAGATGTTTCTTAATATAACAAAAATACAGTACCTTTTCTTTAATGAAATGATACTGTATTTTTTATATAATATTTTACTTATTTTATTTTTGTTTTTGCTTCTGCTTTTTTGGTGTCTTTATCAAGAAGTTCTTTTACATCTCTAGCTCTGTTTTTAATTCTTTCATTGGCCTGTCTTGATGTCAGTACTTTTGATATCCATCTGCTTGACTCCTCATATCTGCCAACTCTTCTAGCAAGGTCGGCAAGAAGATACGTTACAGTAAGCTCATCCATTCCGCACATAGGAAATGACTCTTTTGAAAATGCTGACAAAAATCCCTCATATGCATTCGTAAGAAGTTCTTTTTCCTCTTTTGCAAGTTCCTTAATAACCTTATCGTAATCTGCTGTTTCTTTTGGAAGAGTTTCAGCTTTTCCACGATAAAGCCATGCCATTTTAAGACATGTATATGCCTTTTCACTTGTCTTTGCCTTTTTAACAACAGCATTTACAAGAGCCAGCTTATGGCGTGCAATAGCATCGTCATATGTATATATATTGCCTGTTGTTGAAAGACCACTGAAGTTCTTTGAAATATTTTCCCTGATAAGCTTTGCCTGAGCCGGCATCATAAACTTAAAAAATCTGCTAAGTGCAGCATATCCACACTTTGGACAAACAAGTGCATCATACTTAAGAGAATCTACAAGCTGATACTTCGGTCTTAAATCTGTGTCTGCTGAAAGAAGTTTTACTTTGCCTGTACGGATCATCTTGGAATGAAACTCCTCGTCACATACAGGACATGTAAATGTTTTGTCAAAAAGCAAATCCTCTTCTGTTACCTTTGGCTTTTCAGGTTTACCATCAGCATTAGTTTGTTTCTTTGTTTCTTTATCAAAAACTTCCATCTTTTCAAGTTTTCCCAATCCAAATTTTTCCAGACCTGAAAATAAACTCATCTCATTACCTCCTTATTTTGGACGATATGAATTTTTTAATGATACAATACGATTAAATACCATATGTTCTTTTGTTGAATCCTTTGAATCAACACAAAAATATCCATGTCTTACGAACTGAAAACTATCCATAGGTTCTGCCTCAGCAAGCGCAGGCTCAATATAACAGTTGTTTAATACTTTTAAGGAATCAGGATTTACATTAATCGTACCATCTTCATTATACACTCCTTTTTCCTCATCTACAATGTTCTCATACAGCCTAATCTCGGCTTTTTCCGCCGTTTCAGCACATACCCAGTGTATAGTTCCCTTAACTTTTCTTCCTGTGAAGCCGGAACCACTCTTTGTCTCCGGATCATAAGTACAATGAACTTCTGTAACATTGCCGTCTTCATCAGTTACATAATCAGTACACTTAACAAAATATGCATTCATAAGACGTACTTCATTTCCAGGGAACAGTCTGAAATATTTGCGGGGAGGCTCAATCATAAAATCTTCTCTGTCTATATATAAAACTTTGCCGAAAGGAACCTTTCTGACACCCATATCAGGATTTTCCTGATTATTGGATACATCAAGATATTCAATTTCATTTTCAGGATAATTAGTAATAACAAGCTTTATAGAATCAAGAACTGCCATCATACGTGGACGTTTCATCTTAAGATCTTCTCTTATACAATATTCAAGCATCGCATAATCAGATGAACTCTGTGCTTTTGAAATGCCTGATAATTCCATAAAGTTGCGGATTGACTCAGGAGTAAATCCCCTTCTCCTAAGGGCAGCAATTGATACAAGACGTGGATCATCCCATCCGTCTACTATGCCATCTTCAACAAGCTTTTTAATATATCTCTTACCTGTAACAACATTTGTAAGATAAAGCTTGGCAAATTCTATCTGTTTTGGTGGATTTTCAAATTCAAGCTCATTTACAACCCAGTTATAAAGTGGTCTGTGGTCCTCAAATTCAAGTGTACATATAGAATGGCTGACACCTTCAATAGCATCCTCAATTGGATGAGCAAAATCATACATTGGATATATGCACCACTTATTACCTGTATTGTGATGTTCCATACGTGCAACCCTGTAAAGAATAGGATCTCTCATGTTTATATTTGGTGATGACATATCTATCTTCGCACGAAGAACCTTTGTTCCATCCTCAAATTCTCCTGCACGCATACGTTCAAATAAATCAAGGTTCTCCTCGATGCTTCTGTCTCTGTATGGGCTGTTCTTTCCGGGTTCTTTAAGTGTTCCACGATATTCTCTTATCTCATCTGCAGTAAGATCACATACAAATGCTTTACCCTTTTTGATCAATTTTACGGCACACTCATACATCTGATCAAAATAATCAGAAGCATAAAATACCTTTTCCATATCAAGATCTCCGCAGATCCACTTAACATCCTGTAAGATTGATTCTACAAATTCTGTTTTTTCCTTTGTAGGATTAGTATCATCAAATCTAAGATGAAAATCTCCACCATACTCTTTAGCAAGTCCGGAATTTAAAAGTATTGACTTTGCATGTCCTATATGAAGATATCCATTTGGTT
>CAZFFA010000233.1:0-4082 GCA_964517955.1 uncultured Jutongia sp.
ATATCTGCAACTAGGCTATATCAGCTTGATGTAAGACAGCGAAATTGATTCAAAAGAATAGATTTAATTGCTGAAAACCATTGACACAAAACCTTATGTAGTAGTATTATACTAGGCAGAGTGCGACGTAAAGGTCACATGAAGGGGGACACCACCACGGGTGTCGCTTCCTTTGTGTGGCTTTTTTGCTTTGTAGTAAATTCATTGTTTCCTATAAAGCAGAACATTCCATCAGGTATGCACACAGATGCATAAGGCAGATTGTTACAAAAACATGAATATACATCTGATAAAATAAACCAACAGGGGGAAAGACATGGTACGAATTAACGGAAAAGACGTCGATGCGGCAGGAGTGGTTCTTGGAAAGTATCTTGATGACAACGGATACAAGAGATTTACGATAGCTGTGGAACGTAATTACGAGATAGTGAGTAAGGATAAATATGACAGCGTTGTAATAGAAGATGGCGACGTGATAGAAGTAGTAAGCTTCGTTGGAGGAGGCTGATATGAAAAAAAACAACGTAAAATATAGTTCAGATATAAAGCAGGCATATAAAAATGTCTGCAAAAACTGTCCTACAGAGAAGGAAGTCAAAACTGCTCTCGAACTGCGTCATGGAAAAGCAGTTCAGAACAAAATATCATCTGCTTCAGTCGCTATATGTGGACTTGGCGGTCTTGGTTCTGCCATTGCAATAGCACTTGCAAGATGCGGTGTTGGAAAGCTTCATCTCATCGACTTTGACAGGGTTGATCTGACCAATCTCAACAGGCAGCAGTATGATTATGAGTTTATTGGTATGCCAAAACCTCAGTCTCTTGAAAAAGAGATAAGAAGATTTGCACCATATATTGATATAACAACAGATTTTATCAAGCTGAATGAGGATAACATACCTGAATTGTTGATAGAAAAATACATTTGCGAAGCGTTTGATGATCCGGAGCAGAAAGCCATGCTTACCAACAAGGTACTTGCGGATATGCCGGATAAAATTCTTGTGGGCGCATCAGGAATGGCAGGGTATGGTAACAGCAATTCCATTCAGACAAAAAGAGTTATGAAAAATTATTATTTATGTGGTGATGGAGTTTCAGATCTTAATAATACAAATGGTCTTATGGCACCACGGGTTATGATATGCGCAGCACATCAGGCAAATCAGATTATAGAGCTTATTATCAATAACTGATTAAGGGGGATAAAGCATCGGATTACAGCCTGCATACAGTTTTTTAAAACTTGCATTATAAAAATAAAATTTAATTTGAGAGAATAAATATATAATGTAATTTCAGAATTTTTTGTGCAAAGAATGTAGAGAGTACATTATAAAAACAGGAGGATTAACATGGAAAATAAAGATACATTTACACTTGGCGGGAAAGAATTTACATCAAGATTTATACTTGGTTCAGGAAAATATTCAATGGAGCTTATTAAGGCTGCCGTAGAGCAGGCACAGGCACAGATTATCACACTTGCAGTAAGAAGAACCAATACAAAGAAGAATGAAAATATACTTGACTATATTCCGGACAATGTTACACTTCTTCCAAATACATCAGGAGCAAGAAATGCTGAAGAAGCTGTCAGAATAGCAAGAATGTCAAGAGAACTTGGCTGTGGTGATTTCGTCAAAATTGAAATCATGAAAGACAGTAAATATCTTCTTCCAGACAATGTAGAGACAGTAAAGGCTACAGAAATGCTCGCAAAAGAAGGTTTTGTGGTGCTTCCATATATGTATCCTGACCTTTATACAGCAAGAGATCTTGTAAATGCAGGAGCGGCAGCAGTTATGCCACTTGCATCACCTATCGGTTCCAATAAGGGGCTTGCTACAAAAGAATTTATCCAGATAATAATAGATGAAATTGATCTCCCTGTAATCGTGGATGCCGGTATAGGACGTCCATCACAGGCATGTGAAGTTATGGAGATGGGAGCAGCAGCAGTTATGGCAAATACAGCTATAGCAACAGCAGGTAATGTTGCAGCTATGGCAGGCGCATTTAAGTCAGCTATAGAGGCAGGTCGAAGTGCATATCTTGCAGGACTTGGAAGAGTTATGGAAAGAGGTGCATCTGCAAGCGATCCACTTACAGGATTTTTGAGAGATTAAGGCAGTAAATAAACTGTATAGTGGTGAATGAGCCATAAAATGGGTTTTGAATCTTTAATCTTAAAAATTTAGGAGGAATATAGTCAATGGCTGAAAATCAGTTTTTTATAGATTCAGATAAATTAAGTGAAAAGGCACTTGAACATAAACATCTGCTTGAAAATGATCCATCTTCAAGAACAAATCATATGGAGTACATGGAAGGGATGGAGCAGATAGAGTCCGATATCATGGACAAGGTTCTTTCTGCCATGAATGAATATGATTATGATAAATATACCGCAGTAGATGTAAGACGTGCATTGTCAGCAGAGACATGTAGCGTAGAAGATTTTAAGGCTCTTTTATCTCCTGCTGCATTACCATTTCTTGAAGAGATGGCACAAAAAGCAAAGATTGAAACAAGCAAACATTTTGGCAATACAGTATATCTGTTTACACCGCTTTATATAGCGAACTATTGTGAAAATTACTGTATATACTGTGGATTTAACTGTTACAATGATATAACACGTAAGAAGCTTGATTCTGGTGAAATAGAACACGAGATGAAAGTTATAGCTGATTCAGGTATAGAGGAAATACTTATGCTTACAGGCGAAAGCCGTAGTATGAGTGATGTTAAGTACATTGGAGAGGCATGTAAGCTTGCAAGCAAATATTTCCGTAATGTTGGTCTTGAGATATATCCCGTCAATACAGATGAATATAAATATCTTCATGAATGTGGAGCTGATTATGTAACTGTATTTCAGGAGACATACAATTCAGATAAATACGAAACACTTCATCTTATGGGGCACAAGAGAGTGTTTCCTTATAGATTTGAAGCACAGGAAAGAGCTATCAGAGGCGGCATGAGAGGTGTGGGCTTTTCGGCTCTTCTCGGACTTTCTGATTTTAGAAAAGATGCACTTGCATCAGCACTTCATATATATTACCTTCAGAGAAAATATCCTCATATAGAATATTCGCTTTCATGTCCAAGACTTCGCCCTATCATCAACAATGATAAGATAAATCCTCTTGATGTTCATGAAAGACAACTTTGTCAGGTGCTTTGTGCATATAGGATTTTCCTTCCTTATGTTGGAATAACAGTTTCATCAAGAGAAGAAAAGCACTTTAGGGATGGAATAGTAAAGATTGCAGCAACCAAGGTATCCGCCGGTGTTTCAACAGGTATTGGCGATCATGAAAGTAAATACACAGGAAAGGAAGATGAGGATGCGGGGGATGAACAGTTTGAAATAGCTGACAACCGCAGCTTTGATGATATGTACAAAGATATGGCGGAGGAAGGAATGCAGCCCGTACTCAACGATTATGTATATGTATAAAACAATATGTATAACCAATAGACACCTCGTACAGGGTGATTACTTTAAACAGATAGAAAAAGCAGCAGCACAAAATCCTGATGCAGTGATACTGCGTGAAAAAGATCTGTCCGAAAATGAGTACACAGACATAGCAGAAAATATTATAAAAATATGCAGTCAGTATGATGTGAAATGTATACTTCATACATTTGAAAATGTAGCGGTAAGTCTTGGGGTGCGTGATATCCATATGCCATTAAGACAGTTGATATCCATGACCGATGAGCAGAAGAAGTTTTTTGATAATATAGGTGCTTCAACACATTCTGTAGAAGATGCTATCCTTGCAGAAAAAAATGGTGCATCGTATATAACAGCCGGCCATGTATTTGCAACAGACTGTAAAAAGGGTGTGCCACCGCGTGGACTTGATTTTCTTGAAGCGGTCTGCAAAGCCGTCAGTATACCTGTATATGCAATAGGCGGAGTACACAAAAATAATGCAATGGACTGCATAAAAGCCGGCGCAGCAGGTGTGTGTATGATGTCGGAATTTATGCAGCTATAGATTTATTGAATCAATTTCGCTGTCTTACATCAAGCTGATATAGCCTAGTTGCAGATATAT